>JBATYB010000001.1:0-1867 GCA_049673825.1 Methylocella sp.
GACGCATTGCATTTGTGATCATCTGTTAGCGTATTTCTCAGATGCGGTAGTCCAATTTTCGATAGAATAGCATAAATAACATCTGATGCGTCATTGTAATCGAATACGATTACATTGTCGCTACTGAATGACGCCTCCCACAATCTTATTGTATCGGCGTATCTCATGTAGAGATTGTCCGGTATCAAAACCATCTCGGCATATTCGTCGAGCGTTTGGTCCGAGCCGCTCATCACGTGGGTGGAGTAAGACGAAAAAAGTCGAGACAAGTGATCGCGCAAGGCTATAACGACATGGCACTCATATTCGTTGAAATCCTCAGCAAGCTTTTCGATCTGAGGGGCCCGGAAGCGGGAAGATAGATGTTCCGAGCTAATGATCACTTTCTCGACGCCGGAAGCCTCGATTTCCCTTTTTAGGGATTTCACCATCTCGGAACTTGTGATAGTAGACCGAAGATAGAAATCGTCCGGACTTTCCGATCGTAGATAGCTTGCCGTCAATGGAGCGTGGTTCAGCACGTGAAACGCAGAAGACCGTTTGGGGTATAATACGTTGTGCTTTATAAGACGTCGTGCATTGAGAGTACAAAAGCGCTGAAAAGACGTCGTCCCGGTCTTCTCAAGACCAATGTGAAATATGACTTTGATGCGGCTCGAATGCATACGATGGTTCGGTGCCGCTGGTTGGCCAATGCTGCGCGAAATCTTAACTAGATGCTTAATCCTAAGCCGCCAAATAGGCAACTAAGATTATGGTGAACTTCGCCGCTTTGGCTGGCGCTACGCACGACCCGGCTTGCGGCTGACGCCGGTCCCCGCCGTTATGGCTTCCGCCGCCAACACCTTTCTCCCGCGGGGGTAGATCGACCACTTATCCGGCACCCAAAAGCAGCTCAGGCCGCCAGCGGCGGTTCATCGTCCCGCGGCTCCGCGCTTTGGTTGGTCCGAGGCGGAGACCTCGCTTCCCGGTGTTGGCAATTTGCCCAGATTATCGAAGCCGCCGATCTCTATCTTCGTGGCATCCGCTCCCGGCGCATCGAAGAATTTCTCCTCCTTGAACCGCTTGAAGATAGCGAAATGCAAGTCGCTTTTAACGCGGAACATGGTTTCCACATCGCCAACGTAGGCGCGGAGTTCGAAGTTGAGCGCGCTGGCCGACATGCCGGTAAACAGAACTTGCGGCGCCGGCATGGTCAAGACGAGCTGGTTTGCCTTGGCGGCGGACCAAAGCACCTCGCGAACTTTGTCTGGATCGGCGGAGCCCGCGACCGTCAGGGGAATGACGATCCGTCCGGTCCGGTCGTTGCGCACAAGGTTGGTGACGACGCCGGTGACGAGGCTCGAATTCGGTATGATGACTTGGGCGCGATCGAAAGTCTCGATTTCGGTCGCGCGGACGTTGATCCGGCGCACGAAGCCTTGGTCGCCGCCGACCACGATCCAGTCGCCGACCCTTACGGCGCGCTCCCATAATAAGATCAAGCCCGAGACGAAATTATTGACGATCGACTGCAGGCCGAAACCGATGCCGACCGAAAGAGCGCCGGCAACAATCGCGAGCTTTTCGAAATTCAATCCAAGATAGCTGAGCGCGAGGCCGGCCGCGATGACGAAACCGACATAGCCGAGACTGGTGCGGATCGAATTGCGCAGGCCGAGGTCGAAGTTCATCCGCGGCAGCAGCTTCGAGTCCATCCATTGCAGCACCGCATGAAAAGCCGCGAAGGCCAGCGTAAATATGCCGATGGCGATGATGATGCTGAACGGCGAAATCGTGACTTCGCCGACCTTGAAGCCAAAAAAAGCGGCGCCGAAATCGATCGAGAGATCGCTCGACTGGAGCCCCCAGGGCGCCACCACGAGAA
>JBATYB010000002.1:0-21835 GCA_049673825.1 Methylocella sp.
ACGCGATGTTAAAGGCCTACAAGAAAGAGAAGCGCGACTGGGATGTTTACGAAGGCCGCTTCCTGGCGCTGATGGCGGAGCGCAAGATCGAAGAGCGTTTCAAACCGGAAATGTTCGACGGCGCCTGCTTGCTATGCTCCGAGGCGACACCACATCATTGTCATCGTCGGCTCGTCTGCGAATATCTCAATAAGAAATGGGGCGGCGCTTTAGAAGTCCGGCATCTGTGACGAGTATTTCTTATGGGCGCGCCTATCCCAGTTCCAATTCGATCGCCGCGATCTCGTGACGCGGCCAGCGCCAGGGCGCGATGTAGATTGCGTCGCCGCGCCACGTCAACGGCGCCGCCCAAGGGTTCGAAGCGAGCCAGGTTTTCGCCGCGCGAGAGATGCGGCGACGTTTGACAAAGCCGATCGCGTTCCTGGCCTCATCGAGAGTTGGCCGCACCTTCACTTCGACGAAAGCGATTGCGTCGGCGCGCCGTGCGACGATATCGATCTCGCCGCCTTGAACACGGTAACGGCAAGCCAGGATCCGATAGCCCTTGAGTCGCAAGATCAAGACAGCGGCCCGTTCGGCGAAAATACCTAGGCCATGCGCCTTTTTGCGGTCGCGCAGGCCATTCGCCTTCATCGCCGACGCGTCGAAAGTTCGATCGCCCGGGCATAGACTTTGCGGCGCGGCTGGCCCGTCTCGGCCGAAACCACCGCCGCGGCGTCCTTGACCGAATGGGCTTCCAACGCCTTCCCGAGCCTGGCATCGAGGTCTGGTTGGACCGGCAGCTCCGCTCCCGGCGGCCCGACGAGGACGACGATCTCGCCTTTGGGCGGCGGCTCGGCGGAAACAATGGACGCTAGATCAGGCAAAAGCCCGCGGCGAACGGTCTCGAAATATTTTGTGAGCTCGCGCGCGATCGCCGCATCGCGTGGTCCCAGAACGGCGGCCAAATCGTTCAATGTCTCCGCGACGCGGCGCGGCGACTCGAAAAATACCAGGGTCCCGGGAATCGCCGAAAGTTCAGCGATGCGGCCACGCCTCGCGGCGCCTTTCTGCGGCAAAAATCCTTCAAAAAAGAATCGGTCGGTGGGCAAGCCCGCGACCACCAGGGCGGCGAGCACGGCCGAGGCGCCCGGAACCGAAACCACCGCGATATTTTGGGCGAGCGCATCCGCGACAAGTTTGAAGCCTGGATCGGAAATCAACGGCGTGCCGGCATCCGATACCAAAGCCAGCGCCGCCCCCCCGGCCAGCCGGGCAAGGAGGTGCGGCCGCATGACCGCCGCGTTATGCTCGTGATAGGCGACAAGCGGCGTCGCTATTCCATAATGCGCGAGCAGTTTCTTGGTGACCCGCGTGTCCTCGGCGACGATGGCGTCGGCGGCGGCGAGCGTGGCCAGCGCCCGGAATGAGATATCGCCGAGATTGCCGATCGGCGTGGCGACCACGTGGAGGCCGGGCCGGATCGGTTCCGCCTCGGCCCTGAGGCCGAAGGCGGTATATTCGCCGGGCTTCTTTTCGCCCTCGGAAGTTTTTGCGCGCGCAAGGGTCTTGCCGCAAGGGGGCGCCGCGCCTTGAAGGGCTCGGTGGCCAAATCCGTCCGCATTGCCCGTGTTCATGGTGTCCAGCCCGCCGGGAATGCCCGGCCATCTTGCGCAAATGGGTCGTTCTATAAAACGTCTGCTCGTTCTATTTATAGAACGAGGGCACTTTTTTGCAAGCAAGCGCAGCGGCAAATGCCGTTTCTGTTGCCGCCGGCCTGATTTTATGACTGAAAAGATCGGCGATTTCCATGCTATCCAAATTGTCCGCCCATGGGCGCCCGGTCAAAGCATTTCAAAATACGCGAATTGGAGCGTCGCCTGAATGACTGATCTTCCATGCAAGAAAGCCAAGCTGGGGGCTTTGTGGCTCCTCCGCGATTGTCGGGCCGGCGCCGTTCGGGCAATATGGGTATTCGGACTATGCTTGTCGCTTGCGGCCTGCGGCTCGATGAGCGGGATGCTCGGGCGTGGCGGGGTTGTCGCACCGGCTTCGCAGGCGCCGCCGCCGTACCAGGGCGAGCAAATCGGCTCCGGCCCGGCGCGCGTGGCGCTCATCCTCCCGATGACTCAGGCGTCGGGACCAAGCGTCGTCGGCGCCTCGCTGCGCAATGCGGCCGAACTGGCTTGGGCGGAGGCTGGCAACAACGATATTACCCTGCTTGTCAAGGACGATCGTTCGACCCCCGACGGCGCGCGCGCGGCGGCGCAGGAGGCCTTGTCGGACGGGGCCGAGCTTATCATCGGCCCGCTGTTTGCCTCGAGCGTGCGCGAAGTTGGCCCGGTGGCGCGCGGCGCCGGAAAACCGGTCATCGCATTTTCGACCGATACGTCGACCGCCGGCCCGGGCGTGTTTCTGCTTTCCTTCCTGATCGAGAGTTACGTCGACCGGATTGTCGATTTCGCCGCCTCCAAGGGCGAAAAGTCGATCGCCGCCCTCATTCCGGACAACGACTACGGACGCGTGGCGGAAGGCGAATTCCAGCAGGCTGCCGCGCGCGACAACATAAGAGTCATGACGATCGAACATTACCAGCCACGAACGATGGTCGAGGCGGTGCAAAAAATCGCCGCGCTTCATGATCAAATCGATTCGCTTTTCATTCCGGAACAGGCCAATGCGATGCAGGCGATGTCGCAGGCGCTGGCCGCGGCGGGAATCAACGGCAAACATGTGCAGATCCTCGGCACCGGTCTTTGGAACGACGCGCGCGTCCTGAAGCTCGCGGCGTTGCAAGGAGCATGGTTCGCGGCGCCCGAAAATGGCGGTTTCAATGCCTTCGCGGCGCGCTACCGCGCCAAATATCACTCCGATCCAACCCGTATCGCGACACTTGCCTACGATGCCGTGTCCCTCGCCGCCGCGCTTGCCCATACCCAAGGCTCGCAGCGTTACTCGCTAAACGTCCTCACCAACCGGGCCGGCTTCAACGGCGCCGATGGCGTGTTTCGCTTCCGCTCCGATGGGACCAACGAGCGCGGTCTGTCGGTCCTGCAAATCAATAATGGCGCCGCGGTGCCGATCAGCCCGGCGCCGCATTCGTTCTCGGGCACCGCTTCCGCGACTTGATTTTGACCGCGAGCCTTGATGGACAGTTGGTTCCACCGTCAAATTTTCGCATCTTCCCATTGAAAGACAGCGAAAATTTGAGAAATCAGCATGTGTCGCGACCTACGGACCCATGGTATGAGGCGGCGCCTGCAAGACGAAACGCGTTCACTTTGCGTCTTCTCCGCCTCGGCCGAGAGGCTTGGCGCCATCGGGCTGTTGCGAAAACAGCGGCGCCGCCGCGCCGGACCGGCGGATCAGACCGCGCACGTCCGGGGTAAACGCCAGATCGTCCCAGGAGCCGCCGACATCGAATCGAAATTTTGGGATTTCCTTCCCAGGCTTGGCCTCGCCGATGGAAGGCACGGCGACGGCATGCACATCAAGCACGCGCTCGCCGAAATCCACGCTGCCGCCAAACCCAACTCTGAGGCTCGGGTTTTCGAGCTTGCCGTCCTCGATGCCGGCTAGTCCCTTAACGAAGCGCAAACCGAAACCGGCACGCTCGAAAGCGGTTCGGCCGCGATGAATATCGGCGAGAAGCGCAAGCGGGCTTTTGTCGATCCGGTGCAGGACGGAATCAAGATCGATCCCTCCGAGTTGCCCTTGCACGACGTCGATTTGCGCCGTCCCATCGAGGTTGCGCATGAGTTCGCTCAAGCTGGCCCCGGCGCTTTCGAGGTTGGCCATGCCGGTCAAGGCCCCGTAAAATTCCGGCCATCCGAAGGCATCGAACGATAAAGCGGCGAGGTCGGCGCCGGAAATAGCGCCGGTGGCCTGCATGCCGACTCCGTTGTCGCGCACATCGAATGTTGCGCGGCCCTTGATCGTGCCTTGATACGCCTTGGCCCCGGCAAGGGTCAATTCCGCACGGCTGCCGTTGCGCATCAGCGAAAAGGCGGCATCCTCGATCTCAAAATACGAAAAAAGCATGTGCGATGCCGATATGCGGAAATCAAGATCGGCCGAGCCGTATTCCTTTAAATCGAATGGGTCGCGATTCCATTGGCCATCGCGCCCGGTGGCGGGCGAAAGGCTTGAAAGGAATGGCCGGAGCGACAGCCGGTTTGTCGCCAAGGTACCGTAAAGGACCGGCGCCCCGTCGCGCGCCTGAAACGCCAAGGTTCCTTCGAAATCATTCCCATCGAACTGCAAATGCAGGCCTGAAAGAACCGTGCTCGCCGCCGCGACGGTAGCCTCGCAATTTGCGTCAAAATCATTGAAGGGCCCAGGCAACGGGACAAAATATCCGGCTTGTTGCAAAAGCGTTCCTACCGACGGCGCGGCGGCGTGAATGTGGCCGTTGAATTGCCACTTCGGCATGCTTGCAAGACCACCATCGGCCGCCAACGAGAACGAGGGTGCGTCGATCTTGAGGCTCAGGGCGGATCGCTGGCCTCGCAACAACCCGGCTGGGCTTGCGATCCATGCGGCTATCGCGGCGGTCTCGCCGCGGATGCGGGCTTGCCCCGTCACGATCGCCGCCGCGCCCGGCTTGCGCCAGTCCAGCGTCATGTTCATGGCGTCGATCGACAGAACTGGGGAAAGTTGCTTGCTTATCAAGCGCGCGCGGCCATCGACAAGGGTCACGGCGCCAAGTCTCGCCGCGTCCGCCGATGCGGCCTCGGCGGTTGCCGGCGCGGCGTCCGCGGCACGGCCGATCACGCTGTCCGGGGGCATCGGCCGGCCATCGAGATCGATATGCATGTCCGGCTGAACGAGGGTCGCCGACGCGATCTCGATCCGGCCGGCGAATAGTGGCGCGAGCCGGACATACACTTTAAAATAACGCGCGTCGATACGAAGCGCGCCGGAGGGGTCGGCGAAGCTGACGCCATCAATGCTGATATGGGGTTGCGGCAGGACAACAAAGACCGCACGGCCTTGCGAAATGGCGGCAAGTCCGGTCACGTGGCGGATTTGCGCCGCGATCTCGTTACGCAAAGCCGCATTCGAAAAGGCCCACGGCGCCGCGACCGCCGTGATCGCGACAAGAATGCCAAGGCCCGCGAAAATGTAGATTATTACCGACAGAAGTTTGCGGGACGGCGGGGGGGGACCAGAAACGACCGTCGCCGATTCGACCATGGCTCTCAGGTGGCCCATGATGGGTTTGCGCAAAGCTAAAGCATTGTCACGCGATGCCGAGTCTGTTCAGAAAATACCGAGAATCAAAACGCCGGATTTTGCCATGTTTCCCCGAAGCATGAAGCAGCCCTCGCCGAGAACGTGATTTGGTCCTCGACTATGTCACGATCAAGGCGGAAACGAGCGATCTTACGCGCGAACGGGCTCGTTTTGCGGTTTTCGACGATGGCGGACCGTTCGATCCGGTCGAGCGCCGGAATCGCTTCAAGCGGCGCGGCGCGAGCTAATCCCGTCGGGGCCGCCAAGCGGCCCCGGCGTCACAGGCGCGGTGTTGGAATACCCGTGGCGTGGCACGCCGGCAGCGGACGATCGCCACGCGAAAGCGGGCCCTCCGTTTCGAGGCCGCATCGGTCATCGACCGGGGACGCGAACTCCGCGCGCAACAACGTAAAAAGTTGCTCCAACCCGAACGGCTTCAGCAGCACGGCGCGCCCCGCATGCCGGGCGGGGAGGCCCGAAATGCCGTACCCCGTCGTGAAAAAGAAGGGGCAAGCACGCGCGGCGAGAATGTCGGCGACAGGATCAATCCTTTGCGAGCCAAGATTCACGTCGAGGATTGCGCCGTCGATCCGTTCGCGGCCGATCAACTCCAGGGCGGCGGAAACTTGCGCGGCGGAACCGGCCACGTCGAAGCCGAGTTCCAACAGCATCGCTTCCAGGGCGAGCGCAATGAACAGCTCGTCCTCGACGATCAAGATACGCTGTCTCTTAGGCGCGGCCTCGGTGTCGGCAATCATGATATTACTGCTCGATCACTTGACGTCGCGAATATTTTGCCCCGCCAGGTTGTCAATGTCCAGAAAATTAATCATTCGTCAACGTTTTGATCCGGCTTGCCGTCGCGCGATTGACCCATGCCGATCAGGGCCGCCAGCGTCACCAATGCCCAGCCAAAAATAAGAACCGTTCCGCCGAGCGGGGCGGCCATGGGAAACAGTCTTGTCCCGGCGAGCGCGCGCGCCGCGAGATCGCCGCCAAACAACAGGCTGCCGGCCAGGAAAAACCCCGCCGCGCCGAGAAACCAGATGCCGCGTTGCGGCACGGCCAAGGCAAGCCCGCAGAGAGCGAGCGTGGCGGCCGCGTGGAGCAGCAAGAAATGAGCGGCCGTTTGAAGCCTGGGATCGGGCACGCCATGCGCGGCGGCGGCCGCCAAAATTATTCCGCCCGCGCCCGTCAGTCCGGCCGCGGCGGCCGCCGCGCACGCCCATTTGCGCATCGTGCAAGACCTTTGGTTCACCAGTCGAAACGGAAACCTTATTCCTTCGCGGCGGACTGCGATATCGCCTTCGCGCCCGCCCTCGGTCCGGCGCGCCTTGCGCCGCGCAGCGGATGCGGCTTGCAAATCTCGAAAAGCGCGTTACCGATTTCTTACCTTTTTGAGCTTAATCTTTAAATCTTGCCGGCAGGGAGAAATGCGGATGCGTCCATGGCTTGTTTGTTTGGCCGCCTTGCTGGCCTCGGCCAGCATCGGCGGGGAGGCTTTCGCGCAAGAAAAGGGCACGCTCGAACCGGTGCGGCTGCCGCCGCTCGCTCATCCGGAGGATCCCTCCACTCCGGCGAAACAATTGTTCGGACGTCAAGTCGTGCCGGCGGCTTTGGCCGCGCGCCCCATCGGATTTTATTCGCGTGGCTGCCTCGCGGGCGGCCAGGCTCTGCCGGTCAACGGCCCGGCTTGGGAGGTGATGCGGCCCTTGCGCAACCGCAACTGGGGGCATCCGGCGCTGCTTGCATTTCTCGAACGTTTTGCGCGGAAAGTGCCGACCGTCAGTCATTGGCCCGGAATTCTCGTCGGCGACATGGCGCAGCCACGCGGCGGGCCGATGCTCACCGGCCACGCCTCGCATCAGATCGGTCTCGACGTCGATATTTGGCTGACACCCATGCCAAACCGCGACCTGTCGCGCTTGGAGCGTGAGGAAATGTCGGCGGTCAACGTCGTGCGGCCAGACCGGCTTGACGTCGATCCGGCGAAATGGACGCCGGATTATCTCGCGGTGATCAGGGCGGCGGCGCAAGACCCAGCCGTGCAGCGCATTTTCGTCAACGCGGCGATCAAGAAAGCGCTGTGCCGCGAGGCCACGGGCAATCGTTCATGGCTCGGCAAGGTCCGCCCGTTCTATGGCCATGATGACCATTTTCATGTTCGCCTCGCTTGTCCGGCAGGGGAGGACGCGTGCCGCCATCAAGATCCCGTTCCGCCGGGAGACGGCTGCGACGCCTCGCTCGCCTGGTGGTTTTCGGATGCGATCCTACATCCGAAGCCCCATCCCGAAAAGCCGAGGCCGTCCCTGACGATGGCGCAATTGCCGCCCGAATGTGAACGCGTCCTCACCGCGCGCTGAGAATTTTTGTCTCGCCGGTGCCGGCCGCCTTTTCGAATACAAGAACGAATCGAATACAAGAACGAATTAGCGCGAATTATCCGCGGCGACCGGGGTTTCGATCAATTCCAGCGGCTTCATTTTTATGTGATGCAGCTTGGTCTTGTGATGCACGCTCACGCTGCGCCCCATGACGATGGGCGCCTGCGGCAAGGCGTGCCGGGCGCTGGCGGGCCCACTCGCAGGAAGAGGGTGATCTCCCTTGATGCCAGCCCCCTTGGAAATGCCCCCGGCGAGCGTGGCGCCCGTCGCGGCGAGGCTTGAAAAAATGAGGATTCCAAAAATTCGTGCAAGTGTCATCACGTAACTCCAACAAGCGGGCATCCGTTCAGTGGGTTGCCGCACATTAACTCAACGCGCCAGATGCCAAAAATGTTGCGCCGGCGGTTGCGCGCGGCAGGGTTTTCTGCCTGTTTATTTCAAAGCGAAGCAATGCCTGCTTAAAGTAAAAATTTGGTTGATGCCGTGCGTTGCCGCACTCGGCGACTCCTTGGCGGAAGAAATCACTCCCGGCTAGCGCCGGCGGTGTCCTACAGCTATTGCGGCGCGATACCGATGGGGCAAGAAACGCCGGTGCCGCCGAGGCCGCAATAGCCCTGCGGATTTTGCGCGAGATATTGCTGGTGATAGGCTTCGGCGTAATAAAAATCCGGCCGATCGAGGATCTCCGTCGTGATTGCGGCAAAGCCCCGCGCGGCCAACGCCTTGGCGAAGGCCGCCTTGCTCGCCTCCGCGGCGGCGCGCTGGGCCGCGTTTTCGACGTAGATAGCGGAGCGATATTGCGTGCCAACGTCGTTGCCCTGCCGCATCCCTTGGGTCGGATCATGGCTCTCCCAAAAAGTCTTTAACAGCGCTTCATAGGAAATCCTCGCCGGGTCGAAAGCGACCAACACGACTTCGCTATGGCCGGTCGCCCCGGAGCAGACCTCCTCGTAGGTCGGGTTAGGGGTAAGGCCGCCCGCGTATCCGGCCGCCGTCACATGGATGCCGTCGCCGAGTTCCCAGAGCTTGCGCTCGGCACCCCAGAAACAGCCCATGCCGAACAACGCGGTCGCGATGCCACGCGGGAACGGAGGCTTCAGCCCGTGCCCGGTGATGAAATGGGTTCCGGCGGTCAAAACCGGGTCCGGGCGTCCGGGCAGAGCCTCGGCGGCGCTGGGCAGGGAAATGCGGTTGCGGAACGAAAACATGGGCCGCATCCTTCGGGGACGTAATCCATCCTCCCCACAAATGGGTCTTACACCGCAAGCATACAATAGGATGTCGGGGCGCCCACCGGAAGCACGAACGTTCAACGGCTCGAAAAACCGAATCTTGGCGCCGGTTTGCTGCCAAGCCGGATGGCCAAACATCCGATGGCGCCAACGGCGAGCCATACCGGTAAACGCATAAGATCGACCAAAACGGGGTCCCAAATGAATGGATGAACCTGACGTTCAACGAAGGCCTGAGCCAAGGCCAACTTGCCGGGGGCGAGCCCCATGAGCGTCTCGCCGAGTGGCGTCAGGGATAGCCTTGCGCCCGCGACGGAGCGCGTGACGTCAACGAGGAGAGTGACAAAAGCCGTCGCCAGCAAGCAAACGCCTAAAGAACGCAAAAGCAGCCGGAACATGATTCGAGCGAAACTTCCTTCGTTAGCTTGACCAAGGCCGCAAACCGCGGTCCGGATGGGGACCCGTCGTTGGAACCCGGAAAGGCGACGGCTGGTCCTTGCGGCCTAGGGATCGGCCCGATTTTACCGCCGCGCCGCCTTCCGCCAGCGCAATTTCTCTCCCGTCAGTGCGCCGTTCGCATTGCGTTTGAACATGCCCGCGCCTATATAACGCCGCGATTCCGTCCTCGGATATTTTATTTAACTTCGCTGGCGGTATCCGCGAGCAGCGCGGGGTTTTCCGTGTCCGAGCGCACAGGAGACAACATGAGCAATGCGCCACTGATGCCCAAGGCCACCGCCGTCTGGCTGGTCGAGAACACCTCGCTCACCTTTGAACAGATCGCCAGTTTTTGCAAACTTCATCCGCTGGAAGTGAAAGGGATCGCGGACGGCGAAGTAGCGGCCGGGATCAAGGGACATGACCCTATCACGTCCGGCCAGTTGACCCGCGAGGAAATCGCGGCGGCCGAAGCACAGGAGAAGCACCAGCTGCGGCTCGCGGTATCGAAGGTGCGGCTGCCGGAGCCGCGCCGCAAGCGCGGCGCCCGCTACACGCCGCTGTCGCGGCGGCAGGATCGTCCGAATGCCATCCTTTGGCTGGTTCGCAATCACCCGGAGCTGAAGGATGCGCAGATCATGCGCCTCGCCGGCACCACGAAGACCACGCTGCAAGCGATCCGCGACCGGACCCATTGGAATTCGGCGGCGTTGACGCCGACCGACCCTGTCACGCTCGGGCTCTGTTCGCAAACAGATCTCGATTTGGAAGTGAACCGCGCCGCCAAGGATCGTTCGCCGGCCGAGGAAGACCGTGGTCAAACCCTCGTGGCCAGCGAAGTGACGACGCGCGAAACCCGCAACGAACCAGTGAGCGAAGCCGGTGTTTTTGGCATTGCGGGCGTCGAAAAGGCCGAACCGGAAGCCGGCATCGACGTGGATTCCGTTTTCGCCAAGCCTAAGGACCTCAAGGTCAACGAATAGCGATTTATCCGATGGGTCGCGGCTAGCGAAACCGGCCAAATTCCTCTCCCTCCAAAATGGTGGGTTGTTACGCCGAATCCGGCAGCGAGGAATGCGGGGTTGCGCGTGCCGGAGACCCTTGTTGTGTTTTCATCGCTCTCTTTCGGCTTTCCCTCACGCAAAAACACCCGGCGCCAAAAATTCACCGGCTATCCATGAGGGGATAGTACGTTCGGGTCAAGCAATCGGGCGCCAATTAAATCAATTACCCGCGCAAATTGACGAGGCGACGTTTGTGTCTTGGCGAGCAAATGGTGACCGCGCCGAGTCTTTGCCCTTTTGAGTTTCCAATAAAGCCGGGCCAAAAAGCCTCGAGACCGCGGCTTCGCGAAAGCGCGCAATGTCCCGCGAGGCGCTCTCCTGCGCCGGCGGAAACCGCCGCCCAACGGCAACGAACGCTCCGGACGGAGAAAGCGCCCGGCGCCGGATTGCCGTTCATCCCCATTCGGAAAAATTCGACCTTCTCGATTAAGAGGAACGTACTGTTTTTTAGTCATATCGAGAGTTCCGCACATTCGAGAAGATTCAATTATGGCGAGCGTGATTGCGATGGGGACCGGCGCCGCCGCGCAGATCGACGTAACGATCGTCATGCCCTGTCTCAACGAGGCACAATGGCTGCCCGCCTGCATCGCCAATGCCAAGGAGGCGCTCACGCGCATTCGGGCGGAGCTCGGCTTGAACGGTGAAATCCTCATCGCCGACAACGGCAGCGCGGACGGGAGCCAATTGATCGCACGGGCCTTCGGCGCGACGCTCGTCGAGGTCTCGCAGCCAGGTTATGGCGCCGCGCTCACCAGCGGCATGAGGTCGGCGTCGGGCACGTTTCTGGTCATGGGCGACGCCGATGGCTCTTACGATTTTCGCGAATGCGTCGCAATGATTCGCGCCCTCATGAATGGCGCGGACCTCTGCGTGGGGTCGCGCTTCAAAGGCGCGATCAAAACCAACGCGATGCCCTGGAAGAACCGGTATATCGGCAATCCTCTGCTGACGGGCGCCTTGAACGTTATCTTCGGCGCCGGCGTCAGCGACGCCCATTGCGGCCTGCGGGCGCTAACCAAGGCATGTTTCGAGCGGCTTCGCCTGAGCGGCCGCGGAATGGAATTCGCCAGCGAGATGATCATCAAGGCGGCGCTCAAGGGCGAACACATCGCCGAGGCACCAGTCACCCTTTCGCCCGATCTGCGTGACCGGCCGCCGCACCTTCGTCCGTGGCATGACGGCTGGCGGCATCTGCGCTATCTCTTGATGCTCAGCCCGGCCTGGGTGTTCGCGGCACCGGCCACCTTCGCGGGAGCGCTCTCGCTGGCGATCTGGGCCTACGCCGCCGTCGCGGCCTCCCTCGGGGCGAGCGCAACGTCCCCCATCGGCAATCAATGGATTATCCTCGCCGGGGCGATGATCGGCCTAAGCCATATCGCGGGACTGCTCGCCGCCGCGACGCATCTCTACGGCGTCAGGGAAGGCTATCGCCGCCCGGCACCCTGGACCGCGCCCCTGGCGCAATGGATTTCCCTCGAGTCCATGCTGGCGAGCGGTTTGGCCGTGGCAGCGTCCGGCTTCGCGATTCTGCTGACATTGTTCAGCTACTGGACACAGCACGGGTACACGATGATCGGCACCGTCCTTCCGGCGGTGACGGGGACGACGCTGATCGTTGTCGGCGCGCAAAACATTCTGGGCGGTTTTCTCCTCGCGATCATCAATGGTCATGAAGCGGAGTTTCTGAAGGAAAAACCGGAAAGCGCGCCGCAACTGACGAAAGCGTCGATATCCCGGCAGGAGTTCCCTCGTGCCGCCTCGCGTTAAAATCGCGTCCGTCTCTTCCCCTTTCCTGGCGAGGCGATCATGAGCGCCGGCCGTCCCACCTCCGCGCCTTGGCTCACCGTGATCATGCCAACACACCGCGGCGAGCAATGGATCGACGCCTCGCTTTGCTCGCTTGCAGCCGAGGCGGCGGAGGGCATCGAGGTCTTGGTCCTCGACAGCAGCCCCACGCCCGCGACCCTCGATATTGCGCGAGGCTATGCGGATCGTCTTCATCTGCGCGCCATCGAACGTCGCGATCTTCCGATGTGGCACGCCAAGGCCAACTTCGGCGTCCAGATTGCCGAGTCGAATCATATCTGCTTGCTGCACCAGGACGATCTGTGGTTTCCAGGGCGCGCGGCGGCCGTTCGCGCCTGGATCGAATCCGCCCCAAAAGCTCCGCTGCATCTTGCTCCGAGCGCGATCATCGACAGGAGCGGCCGCACGCTAGGCGTGTGGCGGTGTCCGTTGCCCACAAACGGCGAACTCCCATCGGTTCTGGTGACGGAGCGGCTGCTCGTGCAAAATTTCGTCGCGGCCCCAGCGCCGGTTTTCCGCAAGGATGCATGGTTGGCTTGCGGCGGGTTGGACGAGAAGCTCTGGTACACCGCCGACTGGGACATTTGGCTCAAGCTCGCCGCCGGCGGTCCCGTCTACTATCACGACGGCGTCACCACCGGCTTCCGCATCCATGGCGGCTCCCTCACCGTGGCGGGAAGCCGCGACGTCGCCGATTTCGCGCGGCAAATGCAGATCGTTCTCGACCGGCATCTCCCCCGGTTTTGCGATCGCTCGAAGAGCGTCGAGCGCGCCGGACGCGCCTCGATAGCCGTCAATACCGCGCTCGCGGCGGCTTCCGCCGGCGATCTCAGAGGTCTGCTGCCCGCTGTATCCAAGGTCTTGCAGCTCGGCCCAGCTGGCATCCGCCGCTATATCCGCGACTCCCGGATCGCGGACCGGGTGGCACCGCGCATGCGGGCGAAACTGGGAGGCGCGTTCTGAACATGGGCATAGGACCTTTCATCCGCCGCGTGTTCGGCCCGTATGAGCGCCAGATCAGCGAAGCCTACCGAGCGGCTTTTTTCGACATCGACGCCTTTGTCGAACGCATGCGTCAATGGGCGCCGGACGCAACGAAAATCCTGGAGGTGGGCTGCGGCGAAGGAGCCGTGACCGAACGGCTCAACGCCGCCTATCCCTTTGCCAAAATCACTGCAATCGACATAACGCCTCGCCTTGGGCGTCTGTATGAGGGATCGCCGGACAGAGTCCGGTTTATTCGGTGCAACGTCCAGAAAATCGCCGCAACCGAGCCCGGATATTATGACCTCGTCGTGCTCTGCGACGTGCTGCATCATGTTCCCGTCGCGTTCAGACAGGAGTTGCTCGACGCCATCCGGGCGACATTGGCGCCCGGTGGGGCGTTCGTTCTCAAGGAATGGGAGCGAACTTCCACCCCAATCCATTGGCTATGCTACGCGTCGGACCGTTGGGTCACCGGCGATCGCATCCGCTATTTGAAACGCCAGGAAGCGCGCGATCGTCTCGAACGCAGCTTCGGCGAGACCGCGCTTGTTGCCGAGGCGAGGTTCGCGCCGTGGCGAAACAACATCGCCACACTGGCTCGGCCGTGACACCGCATCCCCTAGCCGGACGGACGGCGCGCTACACCATGGTCGGCGCAATCTGTGCCTTGGCGTATAATGCGGTGATGATCCTAGGCGATTTGGCTGGCGGACATTATGTGCCGACGACAGTCCTTTCATTCGGGATCGTGACACCGCTGGGATATCTGTTGCACTCGCGCTTCACCTTCAGGGAGCAGCTTTCGATGCGCGGCTTTCTGCGCTTCGCCTCCGGCGTCGCGGCAGGGTTTCCGCTTTCTCTCCTTTCGATGGCGATCCTCTGCACCGGCCTTGGCCTGCCCGTCGTCATAGCCGCGCCCGTCGCGACGATCATCCTCTTCCTCTGGAACTATGCTTCGGCCCATTGGGCAATCCTCGACCGCTGGCGGCTTAACTGAACGCCGCGGGGAAAAGCGCATCGCGGCATCGAGGCCGTGGTGGCGACACGGCGATTTTGCTGGCCCGTTCCTGTCCGCGCGCTGTCTTTCGCAAGCGGCGAATCGCTGCATGGTGAAACCGGTTCGTGCGCGTCGCGGCAGTTGTCTCCCTCGACGAAAGGATCGCGCGCTCCATCTCGGATATTCGATGGCTCCGCCTTGCGGAGGAAGCGGAATGGAGGCAAGATTCGATTCGGGGCGGCGCCTATCTGGGGAGCGTCAGCTCGAATGTTCCGATGGCGGACAATCCATCGCACGACCCAGTGAAACGACGCGAAGGGATTAACAAAAACCCGCACATCTATAAGCGGGGCGAAAACCGGATGCGATCGGACACGAGGATGCCCTGATGACAGCGATGATCGAGAACGGATTCACCTCGCCGACCCATGCCGGTCCTGCGGATCGCCTTCGCCCTCTCCTGCGATGTCCCCTTTGCCGCGGCGGTCTCGACTGGACAGCGGCCAGTGTCGCCTGCGCGGCTTGCGGCGTGGATTACCCTCGCCGCGAGGGCCGTCCGGACTTCGCCAATGCAACCTTGATCGAGAGCGAAGACGCTGAATTCCAACAGGAGCGCATGCACCATCGGAGCCTGCGCGGCCGACTCTATGACATGGGCCAAAGGATCATCACCAGCGAATATGCGCCATACGATCATCGCGCCCGCTTCCTTGCCGAACTGCCTCGAGACGCAGTTGTCGTCGAGCTCGGGTCGGGTAACCGGCGTCTAGCCGGTAGTATCATCAACATCGACCTCTTCCTGTTTCCCAATGTCGACGTTGCGGCCGACATCACAAACAGTCCCATCGCCGATGACTCGGTCGATTACGTGATTCTCGACAGCGTGATCGAGCATGTGCCCGATCCTCAGGCCGTGGTGGACGAGGTCCGGCGGGTGTTGAAGCCAGGGGGGAACCTGTTCTGCATCAACCCGTTCCTGTTTCCCTATCACGGCTATCCGGCCCATTACTGCAACTTCACCCGCGACGGGATGTATTATCTCCTGCGCAAGTTCAGCGGCGTCCTCGTGGAGCCGCATTACGGACCAACCAGCGCACTAACCAACATCGTCAGCGAATATGTGGCCTTGAGCATAGCGGGCGAGCGGCGAACCCCGTATCTGGCTATACGCGCGCTGATGCTGCTCGCGATTGGCTGGCTCCGTTTCCTCGATCGTTGGCTCATCCGCGCGCCGCAGGCGCATCGTCTCGCAGGGATGCTTTGCTCCATCGCGACTAAGTAGTGCTGGCGGCGTGCCGAATACGACGGCGGAACGCATGAAGCGTTTCGCGTTCGTTCGCTCCCGTTACTCCTGGGCCACCGCTGTGGAACAATATACCAACCTGCTGCACGAGCTTAGCTGAGATCGAGCTTACATCGATCAAGCAAATGGACCGCACACAGGCAATCGTATAGCAATTGACGAATACCGCTCATGTTGACCCCGGCACAATCGCGATTTGATCTCGATAGATGCAGGCTGCCGCGCGACTTGCGGCTGGCCTCGATCATGTGCGCATTGGCTATAGCTGCTGGCGTTGCCGGCGCTTTCGGCTTCAACACGATCTTTGTTGCCACCGCGGGCCGGCCGAGCTTCGTCTGGCTCACGACGTTTTTCTTTCGCGCGCAAGACGCTCCCTGGTTGCTCTTTATCGCGCTCATGCTTCTCGGCTTTGGCATTTTGCGCCTGTCGGCAACGCCTCGGTACGCGGCGGCGGCAATGCTCCGTGACCCACGCGCGGCTATTGCGATCCTCGCGGCGCTGGTTTTCGTTTGCGGTATCATCGGCACTCATGTCGTTTTTCACGGCTTTCCCTTGACGCGCGACGAAATTCTAGCCGAATTCGACGCAATTATTCTACGCTCGGGCATGGCGATCGCGCCGGTCGCCCCGGAATGGCAGCCTTTTGCTTCCGCGCTGGCGCCGACGTTCATGCTTCCTATCGCCGATGGCGCGGGTTACGTTTCAGCCTATCTCCCCGTTAACGCTGCCTTTCGCGCGTTGGTTGGCTTGGTGACGGACTCGGCATGGACCAGCCCGTTGCTGGCCGCGCTCGCCGTTGTTACGGTCTACGCGGTCGCACGGCGCCTGTGGCCGGCACGCCTCGATGCCGCTCTCATCAGCGCGCTTCTCGTGGCGACATCTTCGCAAGTGCTTGTCGCCTCGATGACCAGCTATGCGATGACCGGGCATTTGACGCTGAATCTCATCTGGCTTTGGTTGTTTCTGCGCAACGATAAAATCGGACATGGCGCGGCGATCGCCGTTGGATTTCTCGCCTCCGGCCTGCATCAGTTGATTTTCCATCCCTTGTTCGCCGCGCCGTTCATTGTCCGGCTGTGGGCATCAGGGCGGCGCCCGCTGGCCCTCGCCTATATTGTCGCCTACGCAGTCATATGCCTGTTCTGGATCAGCTATTGGCAAATAATAATCGCCTGGCAGGGCTTTTCGCCGCAGGCTTCCAGCCATGTAGGATCTGTCTACTTCATAGCCCGCGCGGCGTTCCTTTTTGCAAGCTTCCATTGGACGGGCGCGGGTCTCATGCTGAAGAATGCATTACGGTTCGTCGATTGGCAAAATCCGATCGTCATGCCGTTCGCGCTCCTCGCATATCGTCCGGTGCGCAACGGTGACGGAATCGCCCGGGAACTTTCCGCCGGCCTCGCACTTACGCTTGCCGCCATGTTTATCTTGCTCCCCTATCAGGGCCACGGCTGGGGTTATCGCTACCTGCACGGCCTGATCGGTAGTCTCTCGCTTCTCGCCGGCTATGGCTGGATCGCGTTGTCGGAGCGCGCGACGCGAAATGAGATGGCGGCGTCATGGACGATGCTCGCCATAGGCAGCGCGGTCGCCTGGCTAGTTCTTCTGCCGGCGCACGCAAAACAAGCGCACGATTTTGTAATGCCTTATGCTAGAGCCTCCGACGCTATCGGGCACACGGCAACTGATCTCGTTGTGGTTGATCCATCGGGATTGCTTTTTGCCGGGGACCTCGTCCGCAATGATCCCTTCCTGCGCAATCGGCCAAAAGTGCTCGATCTCACGCTGTTGGATGAAGCGAAACTCGCGGACCTTTGCGCGCGGTACAGCATCACAATGTTCGGCCGCCGGCAGGGACTAGCCTTCGGCATTTCACCAAATGACGAGCAGACCAGATTCGACGACGATGTGCGCGCGAAAAAGAAAGCCGCGATGGCACGGCTTTCATGCGGGGTCGACATGGCCGTTGGCGCCAACAAAGACACACGATTTTGATATCCCCCGGCGCGTCGAAGAGCCGGGAGAAATTTCTTGCGGTTTCCGATTGAGCGGATTCTGCCGCGCATGGTTCAAGGCGGCTTTCTGAGCAAGGAAGATTGCGGGCCAAGTTGATCGCTTTGGCGCGCGGTATTCGTCTTGCCGGTGACTCGCCGCGCGGCCTTGCTGCTTTTGGACGAAGGGTGGTGACCTTCCCGCGATTTGGTGGACACCATTAAGCGGCTTGGCGCACGCAACTAGCGATCGCAGGAAGCCGGCGCGGAAGATCGGACTTGCAGCTGCAATCTTGATCGCCTCGGCCGGCGCAGTTGCGGCGGACCAGAGTTACGCGCTCCGGAGCGCACCCGGTTTCTCCGCCTGCCGGGAGGCAAATCCGGCGGTCGCCCAGCAGGATTGGATCCACCATGATTCGTCCGGAACCGTTGGCCGCATGGGTCTTGGCGCGGACCCATCCCACCCGGAGGGTCTGAGCAATTTTTCGTTTTGATCGCCCACCGCGCTAATTGCGCACTCCTCGATTTTTGAGGGGCATTGCAACAACGGTGGGCTACGATCTATTCGCCATGGATGAAGGATTTCATATCGGGCAGTTTGAACGTGCCTTGGAGAGACAGCAATTCGGCGCGATGAAGCTGGGCCAATTCCGCGAGGCGCATCTCGCCTTTTTTCAGCAGCCTCACTTCGACTCGACGCCTATCCTGAGGGCTAACGTTGCGCCCCACAAAACCCAGTTTTTCGCATCTTGTAATGAGCGCCACGACCCCGTGAGGCTTGGCCTGCAGCCGTTCCGCCAGCTCCCCTGCGGTGGCCCACTCCCGGCCAGGAAATCCCTTAATGTTGAGCAACAACAAATATTGCAGCGGCGTGACGCCATGTCTACGCGTGATTTCCTCGCTAAAGTGCAAGAATCGGCGCAGCTTGTACCGGAAATCGGCAAGCTTCTCGAAATCTTTTTTCGACAGCGGCGAATTGGGTTTTTTTAACGTGGATCGAGGTGACATAACTTCATCCCGTGATATATCTTTCCCCAAGCAAAGGTTTCCTCGCCCGGCCACACATTGCCGAGCCGCCGGAATTCCGCAAGGCAGTCTCATAACGGTGACGATCGAACTCCATGTGCACCCTATCGCCCATGCTGCGCGCGTGCCGCGGGAAAATAGCGCCACGCCGGCGCAGATCAAAGTCGGCATTCACCTCGTCTTGGGCAAGCCGAAACTTGTCATAGCGGATGAGCTCGGCCTCCAACTCTCCTCAGTCGCGGATTTCACGAGCAAGCTCTATCAGACTCTTGGTGTTCACAATTCTGCCGGGGTAGGCGTGAAAATCTGGCTAGACCAAAGAGCAAGACGAGGCGCGGCAAAAATTGCGGCGCGCCGGATAAACTTCTTGGGCGCCATTCCCATGCCACACTTGTTCCATCCAGGGCCGACTCTTGCACCATGACCGAAATTTGGTTCCCGCGTTCCCGCCTCAAACCTACTCGCCGTTTCCGTCTTGTTCGTGTTTGCCGGATGACGGGCAAGCCCCATGTCACTTCACGATAAGCACCGGGCACTGGGCGAGTTGCATAATGCGATCCGCGTGGGTCTATTGACAACGCCGGCATCTTCAATGTTAAGCTCACGGCGGCGATGGAGTTCGCCTTGTAACCGCCTCCCGGGGCTAATGACTCCTACCAGCGTCTACGCGGCAGGAGTTTGCATGAGATATCCCCGGCGCCCCGATGACAACCTGGAATTGGCTGCTTGCGGCGCGGCCTCCTGCGGGGCAACCTTTCCCATGACCGCGGAATATTGCTTCCGCGCAGCAATCAGCATGCAAGTGAAACAGCCGTCGCTGCCAGGATCGTTGGCAGCGCTTCATCAGCGCCTAGGTTCCGTGTACCGATGCCCGTGATTCACCGCAGGCCCCTCCGCGGCTGGCGCTTCATTCTGTTGAACGGGGCGACTGGCTTGGCGAATGTCGTCGTCCTGTCGAACGTCCCGGGCTATACTATTTTTGTTCCTTACGCGGCTGGGGATTTTCAAGGCGTGACCCCGAGCTTCGGCACATGGGGCACGACCGATCACATGATCGGCCTGTGCCTCGGCTTTCCGATTGCCAGATGGCTTGCGGCCCGCTTCGGCGACTACCGAGTCTACTCGGCCACGCTCGCCATTTACGCCATCTTCTCTTTCTTCTGCGCGATGTCCGAGACCATCTGGTGGTTTGTCCCTATGCGCATCCTTCTCGGGCTTGCCGGCGGCGTCATACTCCCTGTCGGCCAGGCAATATTGCTTGACGAATATCCGCCGGAAAAAAGAACCATCGGAGTCGGAATCTGGGGCGTCCTCAGCATGATGCCTTTTACGATCGGCGTCTTCATCGGCGGCTGGTACAACGAATATCTTGGATGGCGCACCCTCTTTTACTCGAATGTTGTCATCGCTCTGGCGGTCGCCGGCATCACCGGATCGCTGGTTTACGGCCGGCGTATTAAGCGCCACATCTCGCGTTTTGACGGCGTGGGCTTCTTTCTCCTCGCCACCATTCTTTTCGGGATGCAGACCATTTTCAATCAAGGCAATGATTTCGATTGGTTCGCGTCCCCGGTCCTCGCAGGCGCTCTCGCCGTGGCCATTGTCGCGCTGCCTTGCTTCTTCATTTGGGAGTGGAGCGAACGCCGTCCCGCGATCGACGTGAAACTTTTATTTTACCGAAACTTCACCATCGCGACGATTTGCTCGGCCGTGGGCTTCCTCGTCATTCAAGGGTTGTTATCGGTGTTTGTCGGGCAGCTCCAATTGTTGCTGGGCTATTCCTCCTCTCTCGCGGGTCTCGTCTATCTCTTGATGACCGTTCTTTCCTTTCCGCTCGTGGCGGTCATTCACGAATTGTGCCGAAAATTCGATGTTCGCCTGATCGCTTGCTTGGATTTCCTGATATTCGCCATGATCCTGACCTGGATCGGCCTATTCGACAAGCCCGGCTATTTCGATCAGATCGCATTGCCGATGATCTTTTTCGGCTTTTCGCTTGCCGCCTTTTTTACTCCCTTGGCGGCGCTCGCCGTCCATGGCCTGCCGCGCTCGCGGCTCACTCGTGCCGCGGAAGAGCTAACCCTGCTGCGCACCGCTACTGGCGCATTCGGCATCACGCTGATGGCTGTTGTCCAGTTCCGGCGAACTCCCTTTCATCAACTCGAACTCGCGGATCACTTCGGCGGAAGGCGTTTTGCTTCGCTCGATCTCTTGTCCCAATTCTCGAACAGGCTGCAAGCGTCGGGTTTCCCGGCGGGTGACGTGCGTAGCCTGCTGGGAAGCCTGATTGATCACGAAGCTTCTTTATTGGCTATGAACGACGCCTTCCTTCTCGGTGCGGCCGTTTTCTTCGGCCTCGCTGCTTTCGTCTGGCTCGGCCAGTCGACAATCATGCCCACGAAACCCGTCCAAAGGCTGCGCGAGGCAGAAGCCGAAGAAATGATAGAGCAAGGATGATGCGCCGGTTCCAGCCTCAAAACCGGCTGTTCTTCGGGTCCGGCGCCGGGTTCCTGCTGCTGTTTGCCGGCTGCGCCTCAATGCCGCCCGGAGGGGACCGCGCCGAGTTCATGCAGCCTCCAGCGATCGAGCGAACGTTATCTCAAGCCGCGAAGCAAGAGCAGCGTGTCTCTTTCGGCACTTGGCCGGACGGCCAGTGGTGGCGGCAGTTCGGCAGTCCGGACCTTGATCGTGTCATGGAGATAGCTTTAAGGGACAACCCCGGCCTCAAGAAAGCCTACGCGCGGCTGGGCGAGGCGGACGCCGTGGCGCATGTCGAAGGCGCAAGGCTGCTGCCGTGGCTGGATGCGGATGCCTCGGTAAAGCAATCTCGCTATGCGGAGCATGGCGTTGTCGCCTCATACAACCCCGATCTGGCCGGAGCAGAAAAAACCGCGGCCTTCATCAATCCCCTCTCGTTCCGCTACGAATTCGATTTCTGGGGGAAAAATCGCGCGGCATTCGAAGCGGCGTTGGGCGAGGCGGCGGCCGAGGAGGCGGAGTTCGCCGAAGCGCGGCTGTTGTTGACCACCGCGATCGCCCGGTCCTACGTTCGCGGGGTCGCGATGGCGCAGCAGCTCGCCCTGGCCCAGGAAATGGTGGCGCTGCGGCGCGAACTGCTCCGCCTGGCGGAGACGCGGTTCCATACGGGGCTCGATACCGATGACGCCGTGAAGCAGGCCGCCGTCGAATTGGAGACCGCCAACAAGCGCGAGGCCGGTACACGGGCTCTCTTGGTCCTTCAGCAGGACCTGCTGGCCCGGCTGATGGGCGAGGGGCCCGATGCGACGCAGAATCTGTTTGCCGGGAAGACGATGATCGTTCCGGCCAGGATGCCGCTGCCCGCGCATCTTCCGATCGAGCTGCTCGCCCACCGGCCGGATCTCGCTTCGG
>JBATYB010000003.1:0-3304 GCA_049673825.1 Methylocella sp.
TCTTCCAGTCGAAGCTTTTTCTCGACTTTTTAGCGGGCAATCGAACCTACAAGTGCACGCCTTGGGGCAATCCCACCCGCACGGTCTTCGGCTGGCAGCGGCCCTGCTATCTGCTCGGCGAAGGCTACGCGGCCACCTTCAAGGAGCTGATGGAGGAAACCAACTGGGACTCCTATGGCACCGGCAATTACGAAAAATGCGCCGACTGCATGGTCCATTGCGGCTTCGAGGCGACCGCGGTGGAAGATGCGTTCAATCATCCGTTGCGGGCGCTCGGCGTGGCCTTGCGCGGCATTCGCGTCGAGGGTCCGATGGCGCCCGATATTCCGCTAGACCTGCAGCGGCCCGCCGATTACGTTTTCGGCCGGCAGGTCGAGCAAAAGCTCGCGGAAATCAGTGAAACCGAGAGGTCCGGCAAGCATCTTTCGGCCGCGGAATAGAGCCGCGAAGGCCGCACGCGCATCAAGGGCGGTCAGCAGCAGCCGCGGGACCTGGCGGGGATCCCGCAAAATCGATCCGGCGATCGCGCCGAGCGCAAGCGAGCCATCCGGTTTCATCGCCACCAAGGCGGCGTGCGGCAATTGGCGGTGTGCCGGGTCGGCCACGACGCGAAAAGCGGCAAAGGGCAGCTTGTGGGCGGCGGCAGCTCGGGCGGCAACATGGGATTCCGTATCGGCGGCGAGCGCACCAGATTTGAGATGCAGGGCGAGCCTTTCGGCAGGTCCGCCCACTGGAAGATCGACACCGGCTATGTCGACGATCGCCGCGCCGCCGAGGGCGCAGGAAAGCTGCTCCGACCAAACCGGATCGCCGTAATAGCGTGTGCCGTCCGCGGCGACAACCGAACGGGCGACAAGCTTCGTCCCCGAGGCGAGACCCGGCGCCAATCCGCCCGCAACGCCAAAACTGATGATGGCGGAAGCCTCGCTCGCGAGGGCGGCTTCAAGTCTCCGCGCGAGACCCAAGGCATCGCCGCCGCCCGAGACGGTAAGGATTCGCGGACCGGCGGCAATTCTTGCTTCCGCCTTGAGGCCGGTGACGGCGATGACCGGCGAGCCGTTCACATGCCCATGAGGACCGGTTGCGGGTTGCCCTTCTTCAGATTGCGGTAGCGCGCCATCGCCCACAGCGGGAAATATTTCGAATAGCCATGATAGCGCAGAAAAAAGACGCGGGGAAAACCGGTCGCGGTAAAGCGCTCTTCGTTCCAAAATCCGTCCTCCCCTTGGGTCCGTGCAAGATAGCGTATCCCCGATGTGACCGCCGAGTCATCCACCATACCGGCGGCCATCAGCCCGAGCAATCCCCATGCCGTCTGCGACGGCGTGCTCGGCGCCGGACGGTAGCCCGCATAATCCATCGCGTAACTCTCGCCCCCTTCGCCCCAGCCGCCGTCCCTGTTCTGAATGCTTTTAAGCCAGGCGACGGCTCGTTGCACCTCCGCGCAGCGCAGATCGCGCTTGACGGCATGAAACGCGCAAAGCACCGACCAGGTTCCGTAGATATAGTTCATCCCCCAGCGGCCGAACCAGCTGCCGTCCTTCTCCTGGCTGCGAAGGAGATATTCGACGCCGCGGGCGACCGCTGGATTCCCCGCCGGAGTCTCGCCGAGCTGGGCCAGCATGGAAAGACAGCGCGCCGTCACATCCGCGGTCGGCGGATCGAGCAACGCGGCGTGATCGGCGAAAGGGATGTAATTCAAATACTCCCTGTCATTGTCGGAATCGAAGGCGCCCCAGCCGCCATCGCCGCTTTGCAGGCCTTCGATCCATTCGCGCGCGCGCGCGACCGCGTCCTTGTACTCCGCTGCGTGGCCCGCCGCGCGGTCCATCGCCATCGCCACGACAGCGGTATCGTCGACGTCGGGATACTGGGCGTTGGCATAATGAAACGCCCACCCGCCCGGCCGGACATGGGGTTTTTGCGCCGCCCAATCGCCCGCGACATCTGTGATTTGCAGCGGTTCCAGCCATGCGAGCGCGGCGCGAACACGCGGCGCCATGGCTTCCCCGCCGGCTTCCATCAGCGCGTGGCAGGAAAGCCCGGTGTCCCACACCGGCGAGACACAAGGCTGGCAATAAGCCTCGTCTTCGCTTACGACGAGCAGCTTGTCGATCGCCTTCAGGACCTGGACCATCCTCGGGTCTTGCCTCTGGTAGCCCAGCGCGTCGAACATCAGCGCCGAATAGGCCATCGCCGGATAGATCCCGCCGAGCCCGTCCTCGCCATTCAGCCGTTCCTCGACGAAGGCGACCGCCTTGCCGATCGCGCGCCGGCGCAGGCTCTTCGGGAAATACGGCTCCGACCGGCGCAAAACCTTGTCCACTCCGGCAAAAAGCGCGGTCCAAGGAAATTTTTGATGCGGCCCGCCGGGCCAATGGCGAACCTCGTCCGGCGGCTCGACGAAGAGTTCGTCGATGGTGACATTGCGCGGATTCCTCGCCCGCGGATTCAAGGCGATCACAACCATGAGCGGAGCGAGAACCACGCGGCTCCAGTAGGAGATTTTGGTTACATGGAAGGGAAACCAGCGTGGCAAAAGCATGATCTCCACCGGCATGACCGGCACGCCGCGCCACGGCACCGCGCCGAACAGCGCCAGAAGCGCGCGCGTGAAAACATTCGTGTTCGCCGCCCCGCCTTGCGCGAGGATCGCCGCGCGGGCGCGCCGCATATGGTCCGCCTCGGGGCGATCGCCAGCCGCCTTCAACGCGAAATAGGCCTTGACGCTGCTGCTGATATTGAAGGCGCCATCGGTGAACAGCGGCCAGCCGTCATGCGCCGCCTGCCTGCGCCGGAGAAAAACCGCGATCTTGGCTTCAAGCCCGGCATCGGCCGGCTCGCCGAGTAAATGCCTAAAGAGAATATATTCCGAGGGGATCGAAACATCCGCCTCCAGCTCGAAGACGAAATGCCCATCCTCGCGCTGCGTGGCCAACAGCGCTTGCGTTGCCCGGGAAACCACCGCTTCGATTTCGGCGGGGGCCAGGTCCGCCGTGGCGGCACTTTCCGTCACGCCATCACCATCTTCCATCCAGGCCGCCCCTTTCTTACTGCGATGCCGCGATCAGACTGGCCGCCCGATGGCCAGACCGGATCGCCCCTTCGATCGTCGCGGGCAGTCCCGTCGCGGTCCAATCTCCCGCGAGCACCAGATTGGCATAGGCCGTCCCGGTACCGGGCCGCCGCGCGTTTTCGTCAACCGTCGCGGCGAACGTCGCCCGCTTTTCCTTGACGATCTGCCATGGCGGAAGCGGCTTTTCAATCCGTGTCACTTCCGCGACTTCCGCCCAAATGGTTTCGG
>JBATYB010000004.1:0-3075 GCA_049673825.1 Methylocella sp.
GCGCACAAAATCAAGTGGGCTTTCCCGATTTTTTTTTGCAAACTGGATAGGAATGCAGTTCATTGTTTTTATTTGATTTTTACGGAGAACGAGGATCCCCGGGGACAAATATTGTTCGGAGTCCGGCACGCGAGCGGGCGCGCGTCTTTTGCCCATGGGTGACCTACGCGAAAATAGCCGGATGGCGGAATTCCAACCGGCGGGACATCCCGAATCCGGCAAAGCGGGCGGTGGACCGGAGCGGCGATAATTTGACCTCTAGCGCCGCCAGTATTATCTCGTGAACATGCCTGTACGCTCCATCATTACCCTTCCCGATCCGCGTTTGCGCCTTGTGGGCGCGCCGGTGCCCGAAGTCGACGAGGGCATCCGCGCGCTGATGGACGATATGCTCGAAACCATGTATGCAGCGCCGGGCGTCGGCCTTGCTGCAATCCAGATCGGCGTGCAAAGACGGGTGATCGTTCTCGACGTGGCCAAACGCGCCGATGAAGCCGCCGCGCCACAGCCTCTTTGTCTCGCCAATCCAGAAATTCTTTGGGCTTCGGCGGAGCTTTCGACCTGTCAGGAGGGCTGTTTGTCGATCCCGGACGTTTTCGAGGACGTCGAGCGGCCGGCCCGCGTGCGCGCCCGTTATCTCGATCGCGACGGCCGCGCGCAAGAGATCGAGGCGGACGGCATTTTGGCGACTTGCCTCCAGCATGAGATCGACCATTTGAATGGCGTCTTGTTCATCGATCATCTTTCCCGGCTGAAGCGCGACCGTATCATGAGGAAATTCAGAAAGAACGCCAAGCACGGGGCCCCTGCCCGCAAGGCTGGCGCGGGCAAGGAACGCGCGCCCGCCAGCACCGGGGCCTAACCAGCTTCGCCCCGCCGCGAGACTGGCGCGCCCTTCGATCCCCGAATTCCCGGCCCGATGATCCGAAACCAACCGCCAAGGGAGGTGGTAGCCGTGAAACCTGTAAGTCGAGAATTCGCCCTCGATCCCCAAGATTTGGCGCGATTATTGGTTTCTAGAGCAAACGCGGGCGACGTTGAAGGGATGGTCGCATTGTATGAACCGGACGCCGCGCTCGCCTGCGGAGACGGACGGATTGCAGTTGGCGCGGACGCAATTCGCAAGTTTTATACTGGTTTTCTGGCGGCTGGGCCAACATTTGATCTAGGCGAGCAGCGACCTGCGATGCTTCGCGGGAACTTGGCGCTCACTTCAACGCGCCTTCCGAACGGAATCGTGACTGCCGAGGTAGCCCGGAAGCAGAGCGACGGCACGTGGCTGTGGGCGATAGATCAGCCCTCGATCGGTGTCTGACCGCGCTATCCTCGCGGCCGCGCGCGCGGCCCCTCCCTTTCCAGTGCGTATTATTCAAGACTTATGAAACGGGCAGGAAAGCCTTATGCTGCACGGGTTTCTTGCGGTTTTCGACTTGTTGATACTTGAGCTTGGCAGATTCGCCAAATCGGGCGGTTGAGAATGGCCGCTATGCCCCAGAAACCGGTCGCCACGGAAGCGATTTTTGGCGACCGCTTAGCGTCGGCAACGCGTCAATAGCTGCCGTTACGCAGGGCTAAGACGGAGGATCGGGTGCGACCCTACAATCCGATGAACGGTCTCTACATCCGCGCCCCCATGGTGGCCCAGCTGGGCAGCGCGGCTACATTTTGATATGAAGGGCACGGATCTTGAAGGGCGCGAGAACAGGGGATCGCGCCTCATCTCGGCAGGGATGGCGAGCCAGCGTTTCGTCTGATACGAAGGGTGTGAAAGGAGTTCCGAATGATTAAGGGCGGACAGTTCAAGACGGTCGCGGTCGCCTTGGTGGCGCTCGTGTGGATCTCCAGCAAAGCGTGCGCCGCGCAGTGCGGCAGCACGGCGGCTGGCTTCGAGGCGTGGAAGAGGCAGTTCGCCGATGAAGCGAGGGGAAGGGGCGTCAGCGGCTCAACGGTCGCAGCTCTCATGGCGACTAGGTATTCGACTGCGACCATCGCGGCTGACCGTGGCCAGCATGGCTTCCATGTGTCGCTCGATCAGTTTCTCGCTAGGCGTGGCGGCTCGGTCATCGCGTCACGCGGGCGCGCGCTCAAGCAATCCAATGCGGCGCTCTTCGCGTCCATTCAGCAACGCTACGGCGTCCCGCCGGGGCCGCTCATCGCCATTTGGGGAATGGAGACGGGCTTCGGGAGGGAGCGCGGGAACCAGAATACTTTGTCGGCTGTGGCTACTCTCGCCTATGACTGCCGCCGGTCGGCCTATTTCACCGACCAGCTCTACGCAGCTCTGACGCTGATCGATCGCGGAACCCTCTCGGCAGGCACGCGCGGCTCCATGCACGGTGAGATCGGCCAGACCCAGTTCTTGCCCAAGACGATCCTCGAGTACGGCACCGGCGGAAGTCTCGACACTGCGGCCGGCGCGCTGTCCTCGACGGCAAATTTCCTCAGGGCCCATGGCTGGCAGGCGGGCGCGGGATACCAGCCCGGCGAAGCCAATTTCGGAGCTATCCAGGCATGGAATGCCGCTCCGGTCTATGAGCGGGCCATCGCGCTTATTGGCCAACAGATTGACGGAGGAGGGGGCACCTCTAGGAGGCGCTGAAGGGATGGCCGCCTTTGTATGAGCCGGACGCCGCGCTCGCCCGCGGAGACGGACGGATTGCAGTGGGCACGGCCGCTATTCGCAAGTTCTATGCTGGCCTCCTGGCGGCTGGGCGAACATTTGATCTCGGCGAGCAGCGGCCTGCGATGCTTCGCGAGAACTTGGCGCTCACTTCAACGCGCCTTCCAAATGGCATCGTGACTGCCGAGGTAGCTCGGAAGCAGATCGACGGCACGTGGCTGTGGGCGATAGATCAGCCCTCAATCGGTGTCTGACCGCGCATATCCTCGCGGCCGCTTGCCCGCAGCCCTCCATTTCCAGTGTGCGTTATTCAAGATTTTCGCAACAGCACTTATGAACTTGATATCATTGTGATTATGGTTGAAATCGACCCCGCCGCTTGCCGCCGTTGGTCGCTCCCGGAAGATCATAGCTGAGTGTTGTCTGACCCTAGTTAGAAACGGTCGAAGGGAACC
>JBATYB010000005.1:0-5435 GCA_049673825.1 Methylocella sp.
CGGCAAGCCGATCAAGCACGTCACCGCCGATGATCCGATCGCTAAATGGACGATCGGCCGCGTCTCCAGGCCAGCGAGCGCAAGCAGCGCCAAGTCGCTGCTCGACAAGCTCATCGACGAAGCGCCCTTCGCCGTCAGGGGCATTCAGGTCGATGGCGGAGCCGCGTTCAAATCCGTCTTCGAAGCCGAATGTCAGGCGCGCGGGCCGGAACTCTTCGTGCTGCCGCCGAAGCGCCCAGGCCTCAATGGCGGCGGCGAACGCGCCCAATCGACCTGGCGATATGAGTTCTCTGCAACCTACGATCTGCCGCATCGAATCGATAAGCGGCAGGCCTTCGTCGACGCCTTCGCCCATAGATTCAACCACCATAGGCCGCACGACTCGCTTGCCGGACAAACTCCAGCAGAGTATCTTCAAACTCTCGGCCAAGGCGACCCCCCGCGGTCTCATATGTGGTGAGCCCGGACGTCCGCCTGGCAGCGGGCGAGTTTTGGGATGCGGGCGCCCGCCAAAATCAGCCAATGCGAGGCTGGAGCGTTGGCCCAAATGAGTTGACCCAGCCGGCCCTCATGGTCTGCGGCTCAGTTTGTCATTTCAATGATATCACGCACCATGGGGTAGACGTCGTTGTTCCAGCGCCGACCGCTGAAGACGCCGTAATGGCCAACCCCCGTCTGCACGTGGTGCATCTTCATATATTGCCGCAATCCCGTGCAAAGGTCCTGGGCGGCGAGGGTTTGGCCGAGCCCGCAAATATCGTCCCGCTCGCCTTCGACGGTCAGCAGAGCCGTGTGCTTGATGGCGCCCGGATTGACCAGGCGGCCATGCACCTCGAGCTTGCCGAGGGGCAGAGCGTGGTCTTGGAAAACCAGTTTCACCGTTTCGAGATAGAACTCGGCCGGCAAGTCCATGACCGCGAAATATTCCTCATAGAACGCGTGGATAAACTGTAATTTTGACTGATCGCCGGCCGCGCGCGCCTCCACCATGTCCTTGAAGGAGCGCAGATGGCGATCGAGATTCATGCTCATGAACGCCGCGAGCTGCAAGAAACCTGGATAGACTTGCCGTCTGGCGCCCTTATAATCGTGGGGCACTTGGGCGATCAGATTCCGCTCGAACCACGTGATCGGCTTTTGATTGGCTAATCCGTTGACCTTGGTCGGGTTGATGCGTGTATCGATCGGCCCGGCCATCAAGGTCATGCTGCGGGGCTGCGCCGCATCGCCGTCTTCCGCCATCAACGCCGCGGCGGCGAGGACGGGGACGCAGGGCTGGCAGACGGCGACGACGTGGGAGCCCGCCCCCATCACCCGCAGGAATTCAACCAAATGGTCAACGAAGGCGCTGAAATCGAAGCAGCCATCCGCGAGGGGCACATCGCGAATGTTATGCCAGTCGGTGATGTAGACGTCGTGGCCGGTCAACATTGTTTTGACCGTCGCGCGCAATAGTGTCGCGAAATGGCCCGACATGGGAGCGACCAAGAGAACCTGGGGCTGTATCTCTCCAGTTGCCTTCTTGAAGTGAAGCAGCGTGGCGAAGGGCGTGGAATAGACCGCCTCCTCGGTCACCGGAACGAGATGATTGCCCGCCGGGACGGAATCGATCCCAAAGGGGAGCCGGGCATGGATCACGGTCAGATTGGCGAAGGTTTCCAAGACTCCGGCGAGCCTATGGAGTGGCCAATCCTGCCCCAGCCGAGGCCAAGGCAAGCGCAACGCCGATCCGGCGGCGGCCGCGATCGGCCGCACCCGATCGAGATAATCCGCCTGTGTTCGATAGGCTTGATAAATCATTGAAGTCACACCGTCGCCAGAGGGAAATTCACGTAACGCGCGGCATCCTCGTGTGGGAAGATTATTGAGCGGCGGGATCATTGCGTGACCGGCGGCATGCATTATGCTCTGTTTTCGCAGGGCTGCCAGGGTTATTCCGGTTCGCAAGCCAGCCACGGTTACGCTTACCGGTGGAGAGGCGGGGCATTGGACGACACGACGCTCACGATCAGCAGCAAGAACTATTCCTCATGGGCGCTTCGCGGCTGGTTAATGACCAAATTTTCAGGGCTTCCTTTCTTGGAGAAAGTCATTCCGCCGGACGATCCCGCGATGCGCGCCGAACTGTTGCTGTTATCCTCCTCTTTCCTGGTGCCTTGTCTGAGCCACAATGGACTTAAGGTTTGGGACACGCTGGCGATCGGCGAATATCTAAACGAGATCAGGCCCGCGGCGCTTTTGCTGCCGGCGGACCGCGCGAAGCGGACCCTCTGCCGCTCGATCAGTGGGGAGATGCACTCGGGCTTTGGTCCCATGCGCTCAGCCCTGCCGATGAACCTCAAGGGCGACTTCCCCAACTTCAAGGTTTGGACGCGGGCCCAAGCCGATATCGATCGGATTACCGGGATCTGGCGGGAGTGCCTCGATCTTTACGGCGGCCCATTTCTGTTGGGCGAGCGCTCGATGGCCGACGCAATGTATGCTCCCGTGGCGACGCGGTTTCTCACATATCACGTCAAATTGGACGATAAATGTGGCGCCTATTGCAGAACGATCATGGCCATGCCCGAGATGATCGATTGGACCGGCGCGGCTAGGCAGGAACCTGACGCCGTAGAAGAACTCGAGATCGAATTTTAAGCATCATGCCGCCAAATTCGCCTTGCCTCCGGCGTTTTCCGCCTATCGCCGATGCAGGCGCGAGCCGCCCCTCTCATGCTCGAGATGAAATGAGCGGGAGAGCGTCAATGACGTTGTTCTCACTCGATCTGTCCGGCAGATCGTTTTATTCGCGTCAAAAGCGGGAAAGTTATTCGTATTCCTAGGGAGGATGACCATGGAAGCAGCAAAACCGGAACAACCAGCTGAAACCACATTCTCGCATGTCAAGGAAGGCGATACCGGGTTTAAATCAGACGGCCTTCGCGATTTCTTCGTTTATCGCGATCTTGGCATCGCCAAGGCCACGGGCGGCAAAGTCGTTGCGACGCTGGTCAGGGCCAACAAGCCGCCGGAGGAAGGCACCGGTTGGCACCGGCACATCGCCGATTTCCACATCGTGATCATGCTCAAGGGTTGGGCCCGCTTCATGTATGAAGACCAGCTGACCTTGGTCGAGGCCGGCGATTGCGTTCATCAACGTCCTGGCATAGTTCATTATTTGTTCGACTATTCGAAGGACATGGAATATTTGGAAGTTGCGGGACCAGCCAACTTTGGCACGGTCGAAATGCCTGCTCCATGCGAAGTGCCCGCGGTGACGCCTTGGACCTGACAAGCCGCACCGCACCCAACGCGGACCAAATTCGAACCGGCCCGTCCGCTTTCCGGCCTTGTAACGGGCCGGCGGCCGGGGTATAGGGCGGCAACTCCGGTCATGATGGACGAACGGCGCGGCATCGCGGCAAGTGCCGCGAAGGTGGCGCGCACCTACAAGGATTTGCCGATGAAACCCGATATTCACCCCCAGTACCATTTGATCAAGGTGGTCATGACCGACGGGACCGAGTTTTTCACCCGCTCCACCTATGGCAAGGCGGGCGACACCTTGCACCTCGACATCGATCCAACCACCCATCCGGCCTGGACCGGAGGCTCGCAGCATTTGGTCGATCGCGGCGGTCGCCTGTCGCGCTTCAACTCCCGCTTTGGCGGCCTCAGCTTCGGCAAAAAATAGGCGCCTGGCTGCCGCGCGGGTCTGGTCCCGCCGCTCAAGAGCCCGCATGACAAAGCCCGATTTCCGCGTCGAAGCAAGCCTGCTGAAGCGCGGAATTTGGCCGGTGGCCGGAGTCGACGAAGCGGGACGAGGCCCCCTCGCCGGGCCGGTGGCGGCCGCGGCCGTCATCCTCGATCCGCGCAAGCTGCCAAGCGGACTAGACGATTCGAAGCGGCTTACCCCCGGGGAGCGCGAAGGCCTTTACGAAGAGATCATGCTGAATGCGATAGCGGTGGCGGTCGCCTTCGCGAGCGCGGCGGAAATCGATCGCATCAACATCCGCCAAGCAACATTTTCCGCCATGCGCCGGGCGCTCTTCGCGCTTGCCGTCGGGCCTCGCCACGCTCTGATCGACGGCAATGATTTGCCGCCGGATCTTGGCCTCCCCGCCCAGACGATCGTCAAGGGCGACGCCGCCATTTCATCGATCGCCGCCGCCTCGATCGTCGCCAAGGTGACCCGCGACCGCCTGATGCGCCGCCTCTGCCGTCTTTATCCGGCCTATCGTTTCAGCGAGCATTTTGGCTATGCCACGAAAGCCCATCTCGCGGCGATCGCCGCGCATGGACCGTGCCCTTTTCACCGGCTGAGCTTCCGGCCCTTCGCGGCGGGCTAACCCGCGATCGATGGGTAATTTCAATGGAACATGATCCGGCCGCATGCGCGGGGTCCGCTCCACTTTCACTTTATCCCGCTCTAGCTGTAACGTCTCGATCGGTTGCTCAAGGGGAGAATCAGAGGTTTGTGGGGTTTGCGAAGGGCCACAGGCTCGGGAGACCCGCCCGTGAAGATTCATGGGAATGCCGAAACAACCGCGAACATGCGAGCCTTGATTGTCGGGCGCCGCCAAGCCGGCAATACGCCGCGCGCCATGGCCTGCGCCGGAGGCGGTTCGCCCGCGACCGTTTCTAAAGGGAATTATACGTTTGACTCCCGCGATATGGTGATCCTTTTCGTCGCGGATCACTTTTACCTACCATTAACCACGGCACACGGTTCCAGAGACTATTCGTATGCCCGTTAACGATGCGGCAGGATTATGTCGCCTGCGTTCGATTTTAGTCTTTGGGGAATTTGGTGGCTGAAAAACATCGTGAAGAAGTCCTGAATGTTGTCTTGGCAACGTGCCTGAGTAGCCGGGGCATCGAGGCTGATCCTGAAACCATCCTACGCCGGGGCCGATCCAGGCCGGACGTAATTGCTTTGTTTCGCGGTCTTCGCTGCGGAATTGAAGGCAAGGTCGCGGACGCCAACAAAGCGAAATCGGTTGTAATTGGGGATGCCCGGGAGCGTATCAACCAGGGTATCGCCCATTTGGCGATTGCGGTTGTCTATCCAACGCGGCTCCGGAGTATTACATTTGATCGCCTACAATCTGAACTCACTTCAGCTGTCCTTGAATTTTCTGTTTTGACCGATGCGGATGACAAAGAGACATGGCATGCCGGCGGCATCAACGAAATCGTCGGAGAGTTACGCCGGGCGCATGACGTGATTGTGCGAGACGATATTCTTCAACACGCCGTCGACACTCTGAATATAGGGCTCGCGGAAGTCGCAAGTGCACTTCTGAACAACAAAGCAGTCTGCGATCGGTTGATTCGTGTGCTCGGGGTTGGGAATAAGAGTAATGCCAGCGCTCCCGTTTGAACAAAAGCGACGAGAAACGGCCGCCAAACTTGCGGCGCTGATGTTGGCGAACGCCTTCATTTTCAAAGAA
>JBATYB010000006.1:0-2080 GCA_049673825.1 Methylocella sp.
GAGCACAACAGCAAGCGGTAATTTTACCAAACCCACCAATTGTACATATCCCCGAGGGAATTTGGTAAGATCGCGCAAGGAGGTGGGTTCGGAAAGCTCCGCTTACGCCCGTCTGAGCAAATCCGGCCTTCTCTCGCGGGTGAGCCTGAGCGCTTGCGCCTCGCGCCAGGCTTTGATTTTCGCGTGGTCGCCGGAAAGAAGCACGTCCGGGATTGCCCGGCCCTCCCATTCGCGCGGCCGCGTATAATGTGGATATTCGAGAAGCCCCGCCGCGAAACTCTCTTCGACGCCGGACGCTTGCGCTCCCATCACGCCGGGCAACAGCCGCACGCAGGCGTCACACACGGCAAAAGCGGCGATCTCGCCGCCGGAGAGCACGTAATCGCCGATCGAAATTTCCTCGAGACCCCGCGCGGCGATGACCCGCTCATCGACGCCCTCGAACCGGCCGCAGATCAGCACGGCGCCCTCGCCCGCTGCAAGTGCGCGTGCCCGCGCGTGGGTGAAGAGCGCGCCGCGTGGAGAAAGCAGCAACCGCGGCCGCCTGTCGCCTTCCTCGAGCCCGGCGTCGAGGCTTGCGGCCAGCACATCGGCGCGGATCACCATGCCGGGACCACCGCCCGCCGGCGTATCATCAACCGCCCTATGGCGGCCGTGCCCATGCGCGCGGATGTCCCGAATTTCGATGCTCCAACGTTCGCGCGCCAACCCCTCGCCGGAAAGCGAGCTTCCGAGAGGCCCGGGACACATTTCCGGAAACAGCGTGAAAACCGTCGCCCGCCACATCGCTCCTCTGGCCCCTCTGGCCCCTCTGGCCCCTCAACACTCCGGAGGCTGCGCGTCGATCTCGGCCGGCGGCACGACGGTTAAATGGCCCGCCTCGATATCGACACGCGGAAAAACCTCTTTGGTGAACGGCAACAGCAACGTCTCGCACCTGTCACGGCACGCGATTTCCAAAATATCGCCGCCGCCAAAATTCAACACGTTAACGACGCTGCCAAAGTCTCCCCCCGCTTCGTTCGTCGCCGTGAGGCCAATCAGATCGGCGAGATAGAATTCCTCGTCGCCAACATCGGGCAAGGACGCGCGGGGCACAAAGAGTTTGGCATTGGTCAAGGCAGCGGCGCTCGCGCGGTCGTCGACCCCCGCGATCTTGGCAACGAACATGTTGTGCTTGAGCGGATGCAGGCTAAGAATCGAAAACCGCCGGGTTCCGTTCTCATCGAAAAGCGGCTTGTAGGCGGCGATGGCGCCCGCAACGCCGGTAAAGGAAGTGAGCCGCAATTCGCCGCCAACGCCCTGCGGGGCGCCAAAACGGCCAACCAGAATGCGATCCTTGACCATTGCGCTCCAGCCGCGCCCGCGGTCAGGTGGCGGCCGTTGCCGCGGGTTTCGCGGCGGCGGCGGCGCGTTCCTGTGCCTTTTTCCTCGGCAAAGCCTGTTTGGGATTGTTGCGCGGCACGCGTGGCAAGACGCCGAGACCGTCGAGCAGACGGGCGACGCGGTCGGTCGGCTGCGCGCCCTTGGCGATCCACGCTTTCGCCTTTTCCTGGTCGAGCACGACCCGGCCCTCCGCATCCTTCGCCTTCAAGGGATCGAAGATGCCGAGGCGTTCGATGAACCTTCCATCGCGCGGCATCCGGGAATCGGCGACCACGACCCGATAGAACGGCCGCTTCTTGGCGCCGCCGCGCGACAGACGAATTTTCAATGGCATTGTGCTTTCCTTTTAACTCATGACGAGTGATGTCTAGCCGTCAACGAGATCAAGCCGCTTTTCGATGCGGGTGACACGCGCGTCGAGGCGATCGAGGCGAATCGATTGCTCGGCGAGCGTGACATGGATTTGCGCGAGACCCGCTTCGAGACGGCCAAGCCGGCTCTTGATCTCGCCAATATCGCTTTCCATGCGATCGAGTTGCCCAGGCATATGACGCAGATGCTCAAGGACAAGATTTTCAACCTCGGCCATCATTTCTTTTTTCCGAACGGGTTGAGGCTGCTCCACAGACCGCCGCCGAGCCCAGGCAGTTTCGCTCCCCCGAGACCGGGCAATTTCGGCGGCTCCGCCGGTTTC
>JBATYB010000007.1:0-24883 GCA_049673825.1 Methylocella sp.
AGCCAATGTTCAGCGCTCTCAACGATCGCGGGAGGCGTCCTCGACCATCCATCGAACAAGCTCACCGAATTTGAGGCCGGCATGGCCGGCGAGTTCCGGCACAAGTGAAGTCTCGGTCATCCCAGGCTGGGTGTTGACTTCCAAAACCACGAGCTCCCCCGTCCCGCCGGGAGAGTCGTCGTACCGGAAGTCCGTCCGGCTCACGCCGCGGCAACCGAGCGTCCTATGCGCCTTGAGCGCCAACTCTTGAACATTTTGGTAAATATTTCCTTTAAGTTTCGCCGGAAGGACGTGGATGGAACCGCCTTTCGCGTATTTTGCGTTATAGTCGTACCAGCCCCCGTCCGCTGCACGTATCTCTATGACATCATAGGCTTTTTCGCCGATGACGGCGGAGGTGAGCTCGCGTCCGGCGACGTAGCGTTCGACCAACACCTGGTCTCCGTGCGGCCAATCTTTCTTGGTTAATTCTTGCGGGGGACGGTTTTGACCCTCCCGCACGAACAGGACACCTACGGAAGATCCTTCATCGACGGGCTTTACGACGTAAGGGGGCGGCAAAACGTGCTTTTGGGCCGCCGTGAAGCGATCCGTCGTAACGCCTTCCGCGATGGGCACCCCGGCGGCGCGAAAAAGCTCCTTGGCGCGATCCTTTCGCATGGCGAGCGCCGAGGCGAGCACACCGGAGTGGGTGTAGGGAATGCGCAGCATTTCCAAAATGCCCTGCATGATGCCGTCCTCGCCAAAACGCCCGTGCAGCGCGTTGAAGGCAACGTCTGGGCGGAGGTGCGCCAGCGTTTGGGCGATGTCGCGGTCCACATCGACGCGGGTGATTTCGTAGCCTTCGGCTTCCAGCGCCTTGGCGCAGGCCTCGCCCGAGCGCAGCGACACCTCGCGCTCCACCGATAGGCCGCCCATCAGCACGGCGACGTGTTTTGGCATCTCAAAGATCCAGCTTCGATTGGGTTTCGGTGGACTCGCGCTTGGCCTTTTTAAAGACGGACGTGTCCTGCCAGGGCAAATGCAGCGGGTTGCTTGGCCCGAAAAGCTGCTCGACGGTGACGATCTGAATCTTTGGGAATTGTCCGTAGTCGGTCTTGTAGAAGCCCGCGGCCGCGGCTTGCGTGCGCATGCCTTTCGTCGGTGGCTCGAGCGTTAAAAACACGCCCATCTTCGCGCCTTCCTGATCCACGGTGACGATGAGATCCTTCACCATCGCGGGGTTGAGGCTTTGGCCGCCCTTGACAGAGACGATAACCTTTTCGGTCTTCTTGCCGTCTGGCTTTATATAGAGAAAGCCGTCCACGCCGCCGTCGCCGCCTTTCTTGCCGCCCTTAAAAGGCTGGGCGTCGATCATCGCGAGCGCCCATTTTTCGAATTCGTATTTATCTTGAAGGGCGAGCGCGCGCGCGCCGCCAAGGTCTTTTGGCACGCCCAAAATGTCGAATGTGATGGTTGGAAAGGCGTCTTTCAGACGCCGCTGGATGAGGTGAATGGCGAGATGGGTGACGTCGATGCCGATCCAGCAGCGATTCAATTTTTGCGCGGCATGGACGGTCGTCCCGCAGCCGCAAAAAGGATCGAGAACGAGATCGCCTTCGTTGGAGGAGGCGGAGATGATGCGTTCGAGGAGGGCAAGAGGCTTTTGGGTATCATACCCAAGCCGATCACTCGCAACATTAGGTACACGCGGAATGTCGGTCCACAGAGATTGAGTTTTTGCTCCTTCAAGTTCGTCCAAGTAAACTTTCAGCCCATCTAAACGGGGAGTTCCGTCTTTTTTGAGGAGAATTCGTCCTTCATGCCACCACTGTTCAAGCTGTTCCCGCGTATAGGCCCAGCCCCTCGTCGGGCCTGGCATTGAGCCCCTCCATTCGAACTTGCCGGAACCACTATTTTTTCGTTCGGCCGTCAAATTCTCAGCTTTGAACAATCGATTGTCTGTATCTTCTTCGTATCGGCCTAGTTGCTGTTCCGAGAATTTTCCAAACGTCCAATTCCAAGTCCAGACCTTTGATTTTGTATAATAAAATATTGTGTCGTGTATCCTTCCGAATCGCCTTCCGCTGTTGTGGCTGGTGTTACGCTTCCAAATGATCTCATTTCGGAATTGTTTCTTTCTGAAAATCGCATCCAAGAGAATTTTCAAATAATGGCTCGCGGTCGGGTCGCAGTGGAGATAGAGCGAGCCCGTAGGCTTCAGCACGCGATGCAATTCTAGCAAACGCACGGCCATCATCGTAAGATACGCCATCATGTCGTTTTCCTTCAAAAACGACCGCATCGCGCGCAGCATCTCGGCCGCGTCCGAGTTGCCCGATTGCATCACCTCGTCAAAAGCCTGCTCGGCTGGTTCGTTCCAATGCCAGGTGTCGCCAAAAGCCTCGATCTGCGCCCGGCTCTGGTGCCCGTCCGGCGCCTTGAACAGCACATTGTAATTGGCGTTGGAATTGAACGGCGGATCGAGATAGACGAGATCGACGCTCTCGTCTTCGACGTGCTCGCGCAATATGGCAAGATTGTCGCCATAAAAAAGCGTGTTGTGGCCGGGGGTTTTCAGCATCGGACCAAACCCGCTTCGTGGTTTCGCGCGCGCCCTCGTCCTTCGAGACGCTTGCTTCGCAAGCTCCTCAGGATGAGGGCTTTGGAGCGCTTGTTTCGCGTGCGCCCTCGTCCTTCGAGAGGGCCGCTTCGCGGCCTCCTCAGGATGAAAGCCTTCGGATTTGCGGAGCGCACGCTCAAGATCCCTCATCCTGAGGAGCTTGCGAAGCAAGCGTCTCGAAGGACGAGGGATCGCTCTCCGGCTTTCGAGGCTTTGCTTTCCGCTTGGCGAGCGCGGATAAGGCTACAAAATCACCCCGCGTCATGGCCTCCTTTTTGGCGCGCGACCAGCCCTTGATGCGGCGCTCGGCCGCGACCGCCTCTTCAACGCGCTCGTAATGTTCGCTGAAAACAAGTTTTACCGGCAAGCGGCTTTCGGTATAGCAACCCTTGATGAGACCCTGCGCGTGCTCGCTCACCCGTTCGTCCAGGGACCGGCGCGTGTTGCCAGTGTAATAGCTGCCGTCGGCGCATCGCAGAATGTAGATGGTAGCCCCTTGCATGTGACGCCCTCGTCCCCTCATCCTGAGTGTATCGAAGGACGAGACGGGCTCTTCGTGCGCGCCCTCGTCCTTCGAGACGCGCCCTTTGGGCGCTCCTCAGGATGAGGTCATTGGGAGTTGCCCGCAACTGCAATTATGCCACCCCCACCCGGAGGATTTCCCACTCCAGAGCAACTCCGCTCGCCTCAAGCACGCGGGCGCGGACCATTTCGCCGAGACCTTCCAAATCCGCCGCGCACGCCGCTCCGCGATTGATCAGAAAATTGCAATGCAGCTTTGACACCTGCGCATCGCCCAGCGCAAGCCCGCGGCAGCCCGCTTTGCCGATCAGCTCCCAGGCCTTGTGCCCCGGCGGGTTCTTGAATGTCGAGCCGCCGGTGCGGGTGTTGACGGGCTGCGTTGCCGCGCGGGCCTTGGTGATCTCCGCCATCTCCGCGGAAATCGTTTGCGGATCGCCGGGGCTGCCCGCAAAAGCCGCCCGCGTGAAAATCACGTCCTCTTCCACGCCGCAATGGCGGTAGGAAAATCCCATGTCCGCGTTGGAGAGCTCGACAATCTTGCCGTTGCGGCCGACGCCGCGGCAGGAGACGAGAACGTCCCTCGTCTCGGCCCCGTAGGCTCCCGCGTTCATCCTGAGCGCGCCGCCAATGGTGCCGGGGATGCCGCGAAAAAACGCGACGCCCGCGAGGCCCGCCTTGGCGGCGGCGGAAGCAAGCTTTACATCGAGGCAGCCTGCCCCCGCGCGCAAAAAAAAACCTTCGATCGTGACCTCTTGAAAACCTTTGCCGAGGCGGATCACGACGCCTTCAATGCCGCCGTCGCGCACCAGAATGTTGGAGCCGGCGCCAAGCGCCAGAACCGGAATCGCGGGATCGAGCCGGGCAAGAAAATAAGCAAGATCGCTTTCGTCGGCCGGCTCGAACAGCACCTGCGCGGGACCTCCGGTCCTGAACCAGGACAAGCAGGCCATTGGCGCATGGCTCGCGAGAGATCCGCGTAGGCCGGGCATCTGCGCGGAGAGTTTTGGCGCGATGTCAGCGTTACGCGGGGACAGCGGCATCGAGCACCGTTTCCGCCGCGAGCTGGCCCGGCAGCGCGTCCGCCCATTGGGTGATATTGCCGGCGCCGAGGAAAACAATGTAGTCGCCGGGCTTGGCGAGCGCGCGAATAAGCGGAGCCAAATCCTCCGGCCGTTTCAGGCCAAGCGCGTGGACGTGTCCCCGCGCCTTCAAGGCGGCGACGAGGGAATCGCGATCGGCGCCTGCGATAGGCGCCTCGCCGGCCGGATAAACGTCGGCGACGATCACCGTGTCGGCATCGTCGAACGCGCCCGCAAAACCATCGAAGAGCGAATGGAGGCGCGTGTAGCGATGCGGCTGCACGATGGCGATGACATGAGCCTTAGCCGACGCGCGGGCGGCGCGCAGAACAGCGGCGATTTCGCCCGGATGGTGGCCATAATCGTCGAAAATGGTTACCCCGTTCCAATCGCCGGTGCGGGTAAAGCGGCGCTTGACGCCGCCGAACGCGGCGAGCGCCTTCCTGATCGTCTCCGTGCTCATGCCGAGCCGATGCGCGACGGCGAGCGCGGCTGTCGCGTTCAGAGCGTTGTGTAGACCGGGCATCGGCATGACGATGTTTTCAAGCACGGTCTCGGCGCCGCTCTCGCGGTCGCGAACGATCGCCGTAAAGCGAGAAACGCCATTGCTGAGATCAAGACCGGCGAGCCTGACATCGGCGTCCGGATCTTCCCCATAGGTGATGACGCGCCGGTCCTCGATCTTGGACGCAAGCTCTCGCACGACCGGATGGTCGAGGCACATGACCGCGAAACCGTAGAAGGGAATATTTTCGACGAAAGCGCGAAAGGCCTCCTTGATCGCCTCGAACGTTCCGAAATAATCGAGGTGTTCGGGATCGATATTGGTGACGACCGCTATATCGGCGGGAAGTTTGAGGAAAGTGCCATCGCTTTCGTCGGCCTCGACCACCATCCAATCGCCGCTGCCTAGCCGCGCATTGGTTCCGTAGGCGTTGACGATGCCGCCATTGACAACCGTCGGATCGAATTTTCCGGCTTCCAGCAAGGTCGCGACAAGGGACGTTGTGGTTGTCTTGCCGTGGGTCCCGGCGATCGCGACGCAGTGCTTGAGGCGCATGAGCTCGGCGAGCATTTCCGCGCGGCGCACAATAGGCAAGCGTTTTTTCCGGGCGGCGGCGACTTCCGGATTATCGCGCTTGATCGCGGTCGAGACCACGACGACTTGCGCCGCGCCGAGATGTTCCGCGTTATGGCCGATATGGATGAGCGCGCCTCTGCCGCGCAACCGCAACACATTGGCGCTCTCGGACGCGTCCGAGCCTTGGACCGGGTAGCCGAGGTTGAGCAAAACCTCGGCAATGCCGGACATGCCTATGCCGCCAATTCCGACAAAATGAATGGGGCCTAGCTTATCCGGCAATTTCATGAATTCTTGTCCTTGTCGCTCATGAGACTCTGCACCAGGTCGGCGAGCCGGTCGGCGGCGTCGGGGATGCCGGCCCGCTTCGCCGCGGCGGCGCGGCGCGCGAGAGAGGCCGCGTCGCCCTGCGCTTCGACAAGACCAGTCACCAGCCATTGCGGCGAAAATGCGTTCTGCGCGACGACAATGGCGGCCCCGGTCGCCGCGAGCTGCTTCGCATTGGCGGCCTGATCCTGATCGAGCGCATGCGGAAGCGGCACAAGGATGGCGGGGCGCCCAATCACGGCGAGTTCCGACACGGTCGAGGCCCCGGCGCGGGCAATGACGAGATGGGCTTGCGCGATCCGCCCCGGCAAGTCGGAAAAGAAAGTCCGGACCTCGGCATCGACGCCAAGGCGCCGGTAGGTGTCGCGCACCCTTTCTTCGTCCTCCGCGCGCGCCTGCTGAACGATGATCAGGTTTTGCCGGGCGGCTGCGGGCATGAGTTCAATCGCGGCGGGCACGATGTCCGAAAAAATCGCGGCGCCCTGCGAGCCGCCGGTAACGAGGATCCGCAGCTTGCCGTCAGCACGATCTGGAAAAGCAATGCGCCGCGCGTCGATCACCATCGGGCGAACCGGGTTTCCGGTCAGATGCGTCTTTGCCGTCAAAGTCCCCGGGAGGCCGCCAAGCACCTCGAAACCTTGGGCGATCGCGTCGACCCTCGAAGCGAGAAACCGATTGGCGCGGCCGATCACGGCATTGCCTTCGTGCAAAACGGTTGGCACGCGGAGCTGGGTCGCGGCCAGCACCGGAGGGACGGTCGGGTAGCCGCCAAAGCCAATCACCGCGCGCGGGCGGATCCGTTTGACAATCCCGCGCGCGGCAACCGTTCCCCGGATTAGCGTGAAAATCGCCGTCGCGCGGGAAAACAAGGCGCCGCCGCTTGGCGTTGCCGCGGCGACCTTGTGAATGGCATGCGCGGGAAAATCGCCGCCATATTTCGCCGCCCGCTCGTCGGTGATGAGATGAACCTCGAAACCACGCGCAGCAAGCGCGTGGCTCAGGGCCGCCGCCGGAAACAAATGGCCGCCGGTGCCGCCCGCCGCGACCACGACCGGACAGCGGCCGCTCATGGAACAGCTTCGGCCCCGGCGTCCGCAAGGATCGCCGCGCCCGGCCGTTTTCGCACGACCGCGATCAACAAGCCGATCGCGAGCCCCAGCGAAATAAGCGAGGACCCGCCATAGGAGATAAACGGCAAGGTCATGCCCTTGGCCGGTATGAGATGAACATTGACAGCCATGTTGATCGCGCTTTGGAGGCCGAAAAGCGTCACCAGTCCAGCCGCGGCGAAGCGGCAAAAAGGGTCCTCGTTGCGCGCCGCCACGAACAATCCGCGCAACACGACGAAGGCGAAAATCGCCGCGATCAGGAGGCAGGCGAGAACACCGAATTCCTCTCCCGTAACGGCGAAGATGAAATCTGTGTGGGCATCTGGAAGAATGCGCTTGATTGTCCCTTCGCCCGGCCCCTTGCCGAACCAGCCGCCGGACAGGAAACTGTCGAGCGCGGTGTCCACCTGAAACGTATCGGCCATGCCGCCGCCCGCGCCGGGATCGATGAATTTGAGAACGCGGGCGCGGACATGCGGCACCAATTTATAGGCAAGCAGCGCGCCGCCCAAGCCAGCTCCGCCGATGCCCGCCACCCAGAACCAATGCAGCCCGGCGATGACGAAAAGCGCCGCCCAGACCAGCGAAACAAGCATCGTCTGGCCGAAATCAGGTTGCAGAATCAAAGGAACGATGGTCACCAGCAACAATAGGACGGCGAGAAGGTTGGCTGGAACGTCGCGCCGCTTGCCGGCTTCCGAAAAGGCCCACGCCACGAGAACGACAAAGGCCGGCTTCAAGAACTCCGAAGGCTGGACACCAAAAATCCAGCGCCGCGAACCCTTGATTTCGTCGCCATAGAGCAGCGCCGCTACGACCAGGGCCATCGACACCAAAAACACGAAAAGCGCGACCCTGCGCACTTGCCGCGGGGACAGGAACGAAGCCGCAACGAGGACCGCGACCGAAGGAATCAGGAAAAGAACCTGACGGTCTACGAAGTGGAACGTCGAAAGGCCGAGCCGCTCCGCGACCGGAGGGCTTGCGGCCATCGTCAACACGAGTCCGGACACCATCAGGGTGCCCACCGCCGCAAGGATCCAGTGGTCGATTGTCCACCACCAGTTCGCCAGTGCCGAACGTTCCGCGCGCGATATCATTGTGTCCCCCTTCAGCCCGATTTTTTCCCGGCGAGCAAAGCCTCGACGAGCGCGCGAAAACGATCGCCGCGCTTCTCGAAATCCGGAAATTGATCGAACGACGCGCAGGCCGGCGAAAGAAGCACGACTGGTTCCGCGAGCTGGCTTGCAAGGGCGTCGCGCGCAGCTGCCGGAACCGCTCCTTCGAGCGTACTGCAGCTCTCATAGGGAAAGGAATCCCCAATCGTTTGCGCGAAATTCTCGCTCGCCTCGCCGATCAGATAAGCCTTGACCACTTTGCCGAACAAGGGGCGCAAAGGTTCAATGCCGCCCTCTTTCGCCCTGCCGCCGGCGATCCAAAACACTTTGTCGAATGATAGGAGCGCCTTTTCGGCGGCATCGGCGTTGGTCGCCTTTGAATCATTGATGAAGAGAACCTTCCCCTTCCGGCCCACTTCCTCCAAACGATGCGGCAGTCCGGGAAAACTTCGCAGGCCTTGCGCGACGCGCTCGAGATCAAACCCGCGCGGCCCGAGCGCCGCGACGGCGGCGGCGGCATTCTGGCCGTTGTGCTGGCCGCGCAACGAGGCAATTCCGGCTAGGCCTGCGATCCGTGTCGAGCGGCCTCCGCCTCGCCGCATGAGACACTCGCCATCAAGAACAATGCCATCTTCGATCGCGGTTTTGGTCACCGAAACAGATACCGTTTTTCTGCCTGCTTTCATGAGTTCGCCGGCAATGCCATTTGTTAGGTCGTCGTCGATTCCGATCACCGCGAGATCGGCATTTTCCACCAGCTTTGCCTTGATCGCGGCATAATTTTCCATCGTGCCGTGGCGGTCCAGGTGATCTGGCGTGATATTCAGAAGCACGCCCACGGATGGATTGAGCGAGGGCGCGAGAGCGATCTGAAACGAAGAGCACTCGACGACATGAACGCGCTCTTGCGCCGGCGGCGCCAATGCGAGGATCGGGGTGCCGATATTGCCGCCAATCTCGACGGCGAAACCGAAGCTCCGGAAAAGATGCGCAACGAGCGCCGTCGTCGTGGATTTCCCGTTCGTGCCGGTAATCGCCACGAAAGGCGAGCCCGGCGCGATTTTTTGCCGCTCGCGGCAAAATAATTCTATGTCGCCGATAATTTCCACCCCCGCCTGCCGCGCCTTCAGCACGGTCCAGTGCGGCGCCGGATGCGTCAATGCAACGCCGGGCGAAAGGACGAGCGAGGCAAAACTCCGCCAGTCCGCGAGAGCAAGATTTTCGATCCTGAGACCCGCCGCGCGGGCCTTCTCTCGCGCGTGCTCGTTGTCGTCCCAGACGGCGACACGGGCGCCGCCCGCGACCAGGGCCTTTGCCGTGACAAAACCCGAGTCGCCGAGGCCAAATACGGCGGCATGCTTGCCATGGAGCGAAGTGACAGGCGTCATCGTCACCTCAATTTCAAGGTGGAGAGACCGATCAGCGCGAGCACGAAAGCGATGATCCAAAAGCGCACCACGACCTGCGCCTCGGACCAGCCAAGTTGCTCGAAATGGTGATGAATGGGCGCCATCTTGAAGACCCGCTTGCCGGTGAGCTTGAAGGAAACCACTTGCACGATTACCGACAGGGTTTCGAGAACGAAGAGGCCGCCGACGATGGCAAGAACGATCTCGTGCTTGGCCGCGACCGCTATCGTTCCAAGCGCGCCGCCGAGCGCGAGCGAACCCGTATCTCCCATGAAGATCTGCGCGGGCGGCGCGTTGAACCAAAGAAAGCCCAGGCCGGCGCCGATCAAGGCGCCGCAAACGACGGCGAGCTCGCCCGCGCCGGGAACGAAATTAATCCCCAGGTAAGTCGAGAATATCGCGTTGCCGGCGAGATAAGCGATGATCCCGAAGGCCGCCGCGGCGATCATCACCGGCACGATCGCGAGGCCGTCGAGGCCATCCGTGAGATTGACCGCATTGCCGGCAGAAACGATCACGAAAGACCCGAAGGCGAGAAAAAAAACGCCGAGATCGGCGACATAACCATTGATCGCCGGCAGGGCGAGGCCCGTCGTGTGCGCTGTTCCGAGTTTCATCATCGCGAAGCAGGCGGTCACGGCGATGGCCACTTCAAAGGCAAGCCGCCGGCGGCCGGAAAAACCTTTTTGCGTCTGTTTCGTCACCTTCAATAAATCATCGTAGAAGCCTATCGCGCCGAAACCTCCCGTCACCAACAGCACGATCCAGACATAATGATTGCGTAGATTTGCCCAGAGCAAGGTGGAGACGATGAGACCCGACAAGATCATCAAGCCGCCCATCGTCGGTGTCCCGCTCTTCGTCAGGAGATGCGACGGCGGGCCGTCGTCGCGAATTGGCTGGCCCTTGCCTTGTTTCAGGCGCAAGGCGGCAATGATGCGTGGCCCGAAGAAGAACACGAAGAAGAGCGCCGTCGCGGTGGCGCCGCCGGTCCGGAAGGTAATATAACGAAATAGGTTGAGCGGCCCGAAAATGCTTGAAAATTGGGAAAGCCAAGTGAGCATTTCACGGTCCTTGACAACTTTGCGCGGAATATTCCGCCATGGCGTTTTCCTTGAGGGCATCGACGATCGCGCTCATCCGGCTGGCGTTCGATCCCTTGACGATCACCATGTCGCCGCTTTGCACCGCCGCCACGACGACCGCTGCAAGGTCGCTTGCGCGGTCGCGCCAGGCCCCTTGCAATTGACCGGGCAGAGCCTCGAACAGATGTTTCATCAAGGGACCGGCCGCGAAGACGAGATCGATGTGATTGGCGACCGCTTCGCCGGCGAGCTCGGCGTGCATCGCAGCGCCTTTGTCGCCAAGTTCCAGCATGTCGCCGAGGACCGCGATTCGGCGTCCTTCGGCCGGCAAGGGAAGGGCGCCGGCGACGGCGATAGCCGCGCGCATCGACGCCGGGTTGGCATTGTAGCTCTCGTCGATCAGCGTAAAAGGACCATTTTTGGCGGATAGGCGCAGCCGCTCGCCCCGGCCCGGCTGCGCCGAGAAAAACGCAAGCGTGCCGGCGGCAAGCTCCAATTCGACGCCGAAAGCCTTCGCGGTAAGGAGCACCGCGAGCGAGTTCATTGCAAGATGGCGGCCAGGCGCGCCGAGACGATAGGTCAGCCGGTGGCCGCAGACTTTCGCCTGCACGATGGAATGGTCCGCGCCAAGCGTCACGCTCACCAGCTTCGCGTCGGCTTTCTCATGTTCGCCGAAGCTCGCGACGTGACCCGCGGGCGAGGCCTTGGCATGGGCAAGGAGACGCTCATATTCGGCGATGTCGCGATTGAGGATTGCAACGCCTCCCTGAACAAGGCCGGAAAAAATTTCCGCCTTGGCGTCGGCGATGTCATCCAGGCTTTCGAAATATTCGAGATGAACCGGGGCTACGGTCGTTATGATCGCGACATGCGGACGCACCATCGCGGAAAGAGGTGTGATTTCGCCTTGGTGGTTCATGCCGATTTCGTAGATTCCGAAGCTTGTATGTTGCGGCATTCGCGCCAGGGTGAGTGGCAAGCCCCAATGATTGTTGTACGAGGCAACCGGCGCGTGGGAAGCCCCCGCCTGGGTGAGCACGAGCCGCAACGCTTCTTTCGTCGATGTCTTGCCCGCCGAACCGGTCACCGCGACGATACGAGCCAGCGAGCGCGCGCGGGCGGCAACGCCAAGACGTTCCAGCGCGGGGAGAACATCGGACACGACGTAGAGCGGCCCGAGCGGCCGAAGCGCCTCGGCATGGGCTTCATCGACCACCGCCGCGACGGCACCCTTCTCGAAGGCCGCGCCGGCATAATCATGGCCGTCCGAGCTAGGTCCCTTGATTGCGAAAAAAAGGTCGCCGTTCTGGAGGGTGCGCGTGTCGATGGAAATTCCGGTGACGCCGCCGCGCGGCACGGAGCCGCTTACGCGCGCCGCGAGCGGGCCAACGAGACCGAGATTCGTCCACAGGAAGCTGTTCGCGGTGCCATTGCTCATGCGGAAAGATCTTTCAGCAGCGCGCGCGCACAGCCGGAGTCGGAAAAAGGCAACGTCCTGCCGCCGGCGGTCTGGCCGGTTTCATGTCCCTTGCCGGCAATGAGAAGACCGTCGTTTGGGCCGAGCATCGCTAGGGCCCTGGCGATCGCCAAAGCCCTGTCGCCGATCTCCTCGACATTGTCGAAGCCGTTCGTGCCTAGAAGGATGGCCTTGCGGATCGCCGCTGGATCCTCGGAGCGGGGATTGTCGTCGGTGACGATGACGCGATCCGCCAGGCGCGCCGCTACGTCGCCCATGAGCGGCCTTTTTCCCGCATCGCGATCGCCGCCGCAGCCAAACACCACGATGAGGTTGCCGCGCACAAAGGGCCGCAGCGCCTTGAGCGCCTTGTCGAGCGCGTCCGGCTTATGCGCGTAATCGACGAACACCGGCGCGCCGTTGCGGCGGCCGACGAGCTCGAGACGGCCGGGCGCGCCTTCGAGCTTTTCGAGCGCCGCGAAGACCGCGCCAGGGGAGCTTCCGGTGGCGATGCAAAGACCGGCGGCGACAAGCGCGTTCGACGCCTGAAACGAACCGGCGAGCGGAAGAAGGAGCGAGAATATCTCCCCTTCATGGGCAATTTTGATCCGCGTCGAAAAGCTCTCGGCCTCGCTTTCGAGGAGCCGCGGCGCGGTGCCTTTCAAGCCGGTCGAGACGACGCGCAGGCCGCGCCTTTCGCAAACCGCGACGACCCTTGCCGCTACATCGCTGCCGGCATCGACAACGGCGGGCTGGCCTGGGACCAGCAAGCGTTCGAATAGTTGTAGTTTCGCGGCGAGATAGTCTTCCAGCGTTGCATGATAGTCGAGGTGGTCGCGCGAGAGATTGGTAAAGGCTCCGGCACTGAGGCGGACGCCGTCGAGCCGGCGTTGCAGGATGCCGTGCGACGAGGCCTCCAGGGCGAGATGGGTCACGCCGCCGCGCGCTAGTCCGTCCAGGATTTTGTGCAAGGTCACCGGATCCGGCGTGGTCAGCGAGCCCGCTACCGGCCCCGAAGGCGCGACGACGCCGAGCGTGCCAAGCGAAGCGGCCTTGGCGCCGAGCGTGGCCCAAATCTGACGCACGAAATCGGCGACCGAGGTCTTGCCGCTCGTTCCGGTGACCGCAACGATCGTTTCGGGCTGGCGCGGGTACAACCGCGCCGACGCGTGCGCCAAGGCGCTCCGGACGTCGGCCGCCTTGATGAAGGCGGCGGGCGCGATGGGAGCCGCGGAAGCGCGCTCGGCGACAACTGCGACAGCACCGCGCTCAACCGCTTGCGGCGCGAAGATGAGGCCGTCCGTTGTTGCGCCCGGCACCGCGAAGAAAACCATGTCCGCGGTCACCGCGCGGCTATCGGCGCTGATGCCCTTGATCTCGCGTCCGGCCAAGGCTTCCGGAATATCGGCCCGCGGAAACAATTCGGCAAGGCGCATCAATGAGCCCTTCCGCCATGAGCCGGCACATTCGCCTCCGCATAACCAAGGTTTGCCAGGAGCGGAAACGGTCGCGTGGGCGGATCGATGCGCGGCGGAAGCCCAAGCAAAGGCCCCGTCCGCTCGATGATCTTGCCGGTGACCGGACCTGCGTTCCAGGCGGCGGTGCGGTATCCGGCGGTTTCGGGCAGTCCTTGCGGCTCGTCTAAGAGCGTCAGAAAGAGATATTTGGGCTTGTCGGCCGGAACAACCGCCATGAACGTCGTGAGAACCTTATTTTTGGAATAATGGCCGTGGACGATCTTATCCGCGGTGCCTGTCTTGCCGCCGACGAAATAGCCTTTGATATCGGCTATTCTCGCCGTGCCGATTTCCGCGTTGAGCCGCATCAAATAGCGTATTGCCTCCGAAGTTTCCGGCTTGACGACGCGCGGCGCGGCTTTTCTCGCATCCTCCTCGCTCCGCTTCAAGAAGGTCGGCGTGACGAGTAGTCCGCCATTCGCCAGCGCGCCGACGGCCATCATCGCCTGCAAGGGAGCTACACTGATGCCCTGTCCGAACGCAATCGTCATCGTATTAAGCTCGCCCCAATTTTTAGGAACAAGGGGCTCGGCGGACTCCGGCAGCTCGGTGCGCAGGCGGCTAAGCTGCCCCATTTTGCGCAAGAAAGCCTTGTGACCCTCGACCCCCACCATCAAAGCCATGCGCGCGGCCCCAATATTGGATGAATAGGTAAAGACCTCGGGCACGCTCAATACCCGGTGCGTCGCATGGAAATCATGAATGGTGAAGCGCCCGTAGCGCAGGCTATCGCGCGCGTCGATCCGCGAATGCAGCGTAACCTTGCCCAAATCGAGGGCCATTGCAATGGAAATAGCCTTAAAGGTCGAGCCCATTTCATAGACGCCGACGCAAAGCCGGTTGATGTGATCGGGGTCGAGCGCATCCGCCGGCGTATTTGGATCATAGTCGGGCAAGGACGCCATCGCGACGACTTCCCCGGTATTCACGTCGAGAATTGCCGCCGCGCCCGCCTTGGCCTTGAACTTGGCGATACCTTTGGCGAGTTCGTCGCGGACCGCGTAAGTCGCCTTGAGATCGAGCGACGTCGTGACCGGCTTCAGATTTTCCGGCGTCAGACGGAACCCCGCGCCATGCAAATCCGCCAGTCCCTGGCCGTCGATATATTTTTCGAGTCCCGAAATGCCGATGCCGTCGAGGTTGGCAAAGCCGAGAACATGCGCGGCCACCGGGCCGTTCGGATAAATCCTTTTGTTCTCGGGCAGAAACCCGATACCTGGCAGGCCGAGGTGATAGACCTCCTGCTGCTGTTTCGGAGTAACCGCGCGTTTGACCCAAACGAAGCCTTTGCGCGAGCCGAGACGCTCGCGCAGTTCATGTGCGTCGAGATCGGGAAGCACGGCGGTGAGAAGTTCGACCGCGTCGTCCATATCGATGATCCGCCTCGGTTCGGCGAAAACCGACATGACCTTGATGTCGGTCGCCAGAAGCTCGCCGTTGCGATCGAGAATGTCGGGGCGCGCCGCGGCGATGGCGTCGGCGGCCGCGCGCTTGATGGTCGCGGGCGGGTCCGGGTGCAGGCCAAAATCGAGCAGCTTCCCCGCGATGATTCCATAGATCCCAAGAAATACCCATGCCGCGAGCCTAATGCGGGGCGCGCTCTTGTCGAGTCTCGCCGAAAAAATGCCGGCGAAGAGCGCTTCAATGACGCGGACGCCCGCGGGCCTGACCGCCGCGACGTTTGGCTTATTGTCGAGTTTTAAATCGAAGCCGCCGCTCATCTTTTCGCGATCTTCATCCATTTGCGCGCCGTCATCTTGCCGGCGTGGACGACACGGCGGCGTCGAAGGCATTGGTGTCGCCAGGGGTATTCGTTGGCTCCCCCAGCCCGAGCGCTTCCAGTTTACGTCCGATCGCATCGACTCTGGGCCCCTTGCCCGGCAAGGCTTCCGCCCGGACAATCTGGTTCAGGGCGACCGGTTGCAAATCGAGGAACCTATCGGCGAGCGCCTGTATGCGCTCCGGCCGCGTCAAATGCGCCCATTCGGCGCGCAGCCTGCCGATTTGGTCCTGCTCCAGCTGGATCTCATGCTCGAGCTTCACGATCGTTTCGGCATGAAAGATTGTCTCGTATTTGATCGTATAGGCGTAGATCGCCGAACCTATCAGCGCCGCGATCGCAAAAATATTTAATATCCGCACCATTTCAGCGGCCTCCCTGACGAACTTCCGGTAGCTTTGCGAGCGCCATCAGCCGATCGTCGAGACCGCGAGGCACGGCTGTCGTGCGGACGCCGTAACGAAGTTTTGCCGAGCGCGCGCGCGGATTGGCGGCAACTTCACGCCGCGAAGGCATCACCGGCTGCTTGCCTCTTAGACTGAAGGTTGGCTCCGCCGGAGCGATCTCGTGCGGCAGCCGCCGGGAGGGTGATTGGCCGCGCCCGGAACGCCCGGCGAAAAACCGTTTGACGATACGATCCTCAAGCGAATGAAAAGTCACCACGGCAAGCCGGCCGCCCTGCTTGAGGATCGCCTCGGCCGCGGCGAGCGCAAGCACCAATTCGCCAAGCTCGTCGTTGACCGCGATGCGCAGCGCCTGGAACGCGCGCGTCGCCGGATGCACCTCGCCCGGTTTGCCTGGCGCCACGCGGGCGATCAATGAGGCGAGCATCGTCGTCGAGGTGAAAGGCGCCGTGGCGCGGTCCGTGACGATGGCATGGGCGATACGGCGTGACGCACGCTCCTCGCCGAAATGGTAAAAAATATTGGCCAAGGTTTTCTCCCCGGCGGTATTGACGAGATCGGCGGCGCTCGGCCCCGCGCAATCCATGCGCATATCGAGCGGGCCGTCGGCCTGGAAGGAAAAGCCGCGCGCCGAGTCGTCGATTTGCACGGACGACACCCCTATGTCGAGCACAATGCCGTCGAAATCAAAAAACCCGCGCTGCCGCGCCGCCTGGTCGAGCCTTCCAAATCGCTCCTTTACAAGACAAAGCCGCCCCTGCGCTTCGCCCACGAGCCAGGCTCCGCCGGCAATTGCGGCAGGATCGCGATCGAGCGCGAGAACACGGGTGTTGGGCTTGGCGAGCAGAGCCTTCGAATAGCCGCCGGCGCCGAAGGTGGCGTCGAGATAGAGTCCGCCCTCGCGCAACGCGAGCGCGGCCATGACTTCGTCGCGAAGCACGGGAACGTGCCGGGCCGGTCCGCCAGCGGCGAGATGAGCCTCATCGCCGCGACCCGATGTCATTCCCGTGCTCCATGCGGCCGTGGCGGCGGCGAATCCGGCGCCACGTGTCTGGCACTGAGCTGTTTTCTGAAATCATGCAGCTGGCTTCTGGCCTCCGCCAGATGCACGCGAAAACGTCCCGGTTCCCAGATCTGAAACTTGAAATCATGCCCGACGAAAGTGACCTCCGAGGCGATGCCCGCATAGGCCTTGACGCTTTCGCTCAGGTTTACCCGTCCCTCCGAATCGATCTTCAAAATCTCGCTGGTGCCGATGAGAGCCGTCGAAAACAGATCACGCTCCTCCGAATAGGGAGAGAGGGGACGAAGAAGCTCGTGAATTTCCCGCAGCAAGCCATGGCCGCCGCAATCCACCGCTTCCACATCGAGCGAGGGGTGAACATAAAGACCTTCGAACCCGTCGCGCGCGAGCACCGCCCGGAACGGCGCCGGAATTGAGACCCGGCCCTTGGCATCAAGCCTGCTCGTGTAATTCGAGAGAAATCCCCCAGAACCGTCCACTCCCAACCCCACCTGCGCGGCCCCGCAGCGGGGCGGCGGAGCGCCGCTCGTGCGCCGCTAAACCATCCCCGGCTTCTTAAATTTCGCGCGGGACGATTTGGGATACCATGGGAAAATTTGGGCGTCAATGGAATTGCAGAGCCATCGCAAGGCAATCTTGCGAAGTGGCGCGTGACAAACCGGTGCCCGCCTGTTGACGAAGCCGCCGTTGCCTGATTTCCGTCCGCGGAGCGAAGATTCGAAGCGGGTTGTTATGACGCGGACCGGACAGAAGACAGCATTCGTGTTTGCCGGCGGCGGAAGCCTTGGCGCGATCCAGGTCGGCATGTTGCGGGTTCTGTTGTCCGCGGGAGTGCAACCGGATTTCGTGGTTGGCGCGTCGGCCGGCGCGATCAACGCCGCCTATTTCGCCGGAGCCCCGAACGCCGAAGGGGTGGCAAGGCTCGCGGAAATCTGGTCTGGCCTGCGGCGCAGAGAGGTCTTTCCGGTCACGTTCAAGAGTGCGTTCGGTCTCTTCAGGCATCCGGACAGTTTTATCGATTCCGGCGGCCTACGGCATCTGATCGAGACAAACTTGCCTTACGCGCGCTTGGAGGACGCGACGATTCCCGTTCACGTCACCGCGACCGACGTCGAGGGGATGGTGGTTGTTCTCTCGAAGGGACCGGCGATCGACGCATTGCTCGCGAGCACTTCGATACCGGGCGTCTTCCCGCCGGTTCGAATCGACGGCCGGACGCTGATGGACGGGGCAATCGCCAGGGACACTCCTATTCGGGTGGCGGCGGACCTCGGAGCGTCACGGATCGTCGTGCTTCCCACTGGATATGCTTGCGCCTTGGAAGGGCCCCCGAGAGGGGCGATCGCATGGGCCTTGCACGCAATCACCCTGTTGATCGCGTGGCGGCTCATCCACGATCTCGAGCGGCTCGCGGACGAGATCGATGTTTGCATCGTGCCGACGCTCTGTCCGCTCGACGTGTCGCCATACGATTTCTCGGCGTCGCGTCATCTCATTCAACGCGCCGAGGAGAGCACGCGAAAATGGCTCGATGGCGGCGGCCTTTCGCGGCGATCCAGGCCTCTGGAGCTTGAGGCGCACCACCATTGAATGGCTCACCGCGCCCCTCGGCATGAGGGCGAGGAATGTGAGCCTTCAGACCAAAGTTCAAAATAGACAAGCCGCGCCCCGGCAACGGTGCCGTTTCGACGTTATTTACGGCGGGAAGGCTTGCGTTCGGGAGCGCCCGATTTGACACTAGGTTGGGTCACGGATGGCGGATCGCTCGCTGGAAAGCTATCGGCAAGCTCGCGATCGAGCTGCTTTTGCTGGTCCTTGGCTGACCTTTCCTTTGGTTTTTTGTCAGTCTTGGGCTTTGCTTTTGGGGTCATGGTTCTCTCCTTTGAGGCGGCAGGCCGCCAAGGAACGAACGCGATCGGCAACCGTTCCGTCCGCCGTTACCGCTTGTTCGTCTTCGGGTTCCCGGAAACCGGTCATTCGGCCAGGACGCTCACGCTGGGGTCAGCCGGTCCATTTAAGGCTAGCACCGCGAGCGGCGCGTCCGCCTTTAAGTCAAGCTCACTCTTGATCTTTCACGGGAAGGCGCGGGGGATTGACACGGCACTGGCGGCAGCATCCCATCGGCGATATGACGGACTGAGATTGCTCGCACCAACACGCGGGTTCGAACCATGAACTTCTTCACGCGCTTTGGATATTTGGTCGCCGTCTTTTTTGTCGCTGCCGCATTCATAGCGGGGGGAGTGGGCACCGCTTTTCATTTGAGCCGGGAATCAGCCAGCGTTTTGGTGTTTTTGTTGTTGGGGGCCGCCCTGCGTCTATTGCGGCAGAACCCTCGACCATCCCGGCAAGCTGAGCTACTTCTTCGGGCTTCGCCTGGAACATTGGGGCTACGGGCTCTTCGCCTTCGGAGTGCTGGACGCCTATCTCAGCTGGAACAGTCTCGCGCACGATTGGCTCGCGGCGGTGTAGCGGCTTGACACGGAGCCTGTGTTACACGATGTTCGTGCCATGAAAAACGTTACCATCACGCTGCGCGAGGACGCCGCGGAATGGCTGCGCATAGAGGCGGCCAAGGCGGGCTTGAGCATGTCCGCTTTTGTGAGCGATATTTTGGAAACCCGCATGGGGCGCGGCAAGGACCAGATCGCCGGCCTCGAATTTTTCCTGAGCGGTCCCGGGTTCCCTGGGCTTGCCGCCGGTTTGCCTAAGCGGGACGAGCTTCATGACCGCGCGGCTTTTCGTCGACACGAACATTCTGATTTACGCCCTCGATCCGGCCGAACCGGCGAAACGCGCCATGTCGGCGGATTTGCTGAGGCGGACGATGGCGAACCATACATTGGTCCTGAGCCCGCAAAATCTGAATGAGTGCTTCCGGGTTCTCATCCAGCGGCGGCAGCTTGTTCCCGAGGCGGCGGCGCGGTCCTATCTGACGTATCTTATGCCTTGGTGCATCGCGCCGCTCGACGCGCGAACGACCGCAAAAGCCTGGGCGGTTCAGGACGAGGCGGGGCTTGCCTGGTGGGACGCCCTGCTTGCCGCCTCGGCACTCATGGCGGGATGCAAGCTATTCGTCTCCGAGGACATGCAGGACGGCCAGTTGATTTCCGGCATGCGGATCGTCAATCCCTTTGGCACTGATTTTTTGAAGCGCGTGCCGGCGCGATAGGACAACCCTTGCCATGGGTTTCAAATGCGGCATCGTGGGTTTGCCCAACGTCGGCAAATCGACGCTCTTCAACGCGCTGACGCGGACGGCGGCGGCGCAGGCGGCGAATTATCCCTTTTGCACCATCGAGCCGAATACCGGCGATGTCGCGGTGCCCGACCCACGGCTCGAAATTCTGGCGAAAATCGCCAACTCCAAGGAGATCATTCCAACCCGGCTCTCCTTTGTCGAGCTAGCGGGCCTCGTGCGCGGCGCGTCGAAGGGCGAAGGGCTCGGCAATCAGTTTCTGGCGAATGTCCGCGAATGCGACGCGATCGCCCATGTCGTGCGCTGCTTCGAGGATAGTGGCATTCCCCATGTCGAAGGCAAGATCGCGCCGCTCGACGACATCGAGACGGTCGAGACCGAATTGATGCTCGCCGATCTGGAAAGCCTGGAAAAACGCGCCGCCGGTTTGGACAAGAAAGCCAAGGGAGGCGACAAGGAAGCCAAGGAGACTCTTGCGCTCGCGGGCCGCTGTCTCGCGCTCCTGCGCGAGGGAAAACCGGCGCGGCTTGCCGAGATCAAGGAGGAAGAGCAAAGGCTTTTCAAAAGTCTCGGGCTTTTGTCGGCGAAGCCGGTGCTTTATGTGGCCAATGTCGAGGAAGCCGCCGCCGGTCGCGGCAACAGCTTTTCAAAAGCCGTCGAGGACCGCGCGGCCGGCGAAGGAGCCGCCGTTGTGATAGTCTCGGCCAAGATCGAGAGCGAGATCGCCGTTTTGGCCGACGACGAACAGAAGGAGTATCTCGAAGCGGTGGGCCTCGCGGAGCCCGGGCTCAATCGTGTCATCCGCGCGGGCTATGGGTTTTTGCGGCTGATCACTTTTTTCACGGCCGGCCCCAAGGAGACCCGCGCGTGGACGATCCCACGAGGAACCAAGGCGCCGCAGGCGGCGGCGGTGATTCACACGGATTTCGAAAAAGGATTTATTCGCGCCGAGACCATCGCTTATGCCGATTATGTCGCCTTTCATGGCGAGGCGGGGGCGCGGGACGCCGGCAAATTCCGCCTCGAAGGCAAGGACTATCTCGTCGCGGACGGCGACGTGCTGCATTTCCGGTTCGCGACCTGATATGCTGGCCCCGCTTGTCATGAAGCTCCATGCGGTCCGGCGGAGGCGGCGGTGAGGCACGAGGAACAACAGGGCGATCCGCCCATCTTCGACAGCGCCTTCCGCGACCGCTTGGCAAACCTTTTCGCATGGCGGCGCGACGTCCGCCGCTTCAAGCCGGACCCGGTCCCATCCCCGCTCATCGATGAACTCTTGGGCCTCGCCGCCCTCGCTCCCTCGGTCGGCAACAGCCAGCCGTGGCGTTTCGTCAGCGTCGAAACGTTTGCCGCGAGAGAAGCTATCATTGCCAATTTCACTGCCTGCAATGCGGCCGCGCTTGCATCCTACGAAGGCGAACGCGCCGCGCTCTATGCCAGCCTTAAATTATCGGGGCTGCGCGAGGCACCGGTTCATCTCGCCGTGTTCTGCGACCATGCGACGGAGGCGGGCTTTGGCCTTGGCCGGACAACCATGCCGGAGGCGTTGGATTATTCGGTGGTCGCGGCGATCCACACCTTTTGGCTTTGCGCGCGTGCGGAAAATCTTGGCGTTGGCTGGGTATCAATCCTCGATCCGAGGCAAGTTTGCCGCGCTCTCGATGTTCCATCGAACTGGAAGCTCGTCGCCTATCTTTGCGTGGGGTTCCCGCTGGAAGAACATCTCGACCCGGAGCTCGTGCGTCACCATTGGCAGACGCATCTTTTAGAGAATGAGCGGGTTCACCGGAGGTAGGCCGGTTCCCCGCGCGCAGCCTGTGAAAAAGGGGGACAAGCGCGATAGGCCTTTGCGAGGCGCGCCGAATCCGGGCATTAAGCCCTTGGGCAACGCCATGCGATTTCCGCCGTCCTTTCTCGATGAGATCAAAGCCCGGCTTCCGGTGTCGGAGGTCGTGCGCGGGCAGGTCAAATTGGTGCGGGCGGGGCGCGAATGGAAAGGGCTTTCGCCTTTCAACGCGGAAAAGTTGCCGTCTTTCTTTGTGAACGACCAGAAAATGGCCTGGTTCGACTTTTCCGCCGGCAAAAACGGCAATATTTTCGATTTTGTCATGGAGACCGAGGGGCTTTCGTTCCCCGAAGCGGTCGAGCGCCTCGCCCATGACGCGGGGCTTGCCCTGCCGCAAGTCTCGCCCGAGGCCGAGGCCCAAGAAAAAGCGCGCGCGACCCTGCACGAGGTGCTCGAACGTGCGGCGTCCTATTTTTCCGCGCGGCTTGCTGGCGCACAAGGAGCGGCGGCCCGCGCGTACCTCGCCGGCCGGGGGATTGACCCCGAGCTGCAAGGCCGATTTGGCCTGGGCTACGCCTTATCCGGAAAATATGCCTTGCGGGACCATCTCGCCAGCGTGGGCATCTCCCGGCAAACGATGATCGAGGCCGGGCTGTTGATCGATGGCGAGGACATCGCGGTTCCCTACGATCGTTTTCGCGATCGAATCATGTTTCCGATCCACGATTCCGCGGGCCGGGTCATCGCATTCGGCGGCCGCGCCCTCGCCAAGGACGCCCCGGCGAAATATCTGAATTCGCCGGAGACCGCGCTCTTCCATAAAGGCGCCATCCTTTACAATCATCATAACGCGCGAAAGGCCGCGCAATCGAGCGGACAGCTCATTGTCGTCGAAGGCTATGTCGATGTTATCGCGATGACATCGGCGGGTTTCGACGCCACGGTGGCGCCTCTCGGGACCGCCTTGACGCCAAATCAATGCGAGCTTTTGTGGAAAATGGCGGAAGAGCCGATCCTTTGCTTCGACGGGGATAGGGCCGGACGCATGGCGGCGTACCGGGCGATCGACATGGCGCTGCCCCTGATCGGGCCCGGCCGCTCGCTCGGCTTCGCGCTTTTGCCCGAAGGCCAGGATCCCGACGACCTCGTCCGCACCGGTGGGCGCAAGGTAGTTGCGCAGTTGCTGTCGCGCGCCCTGCCGCTAGCGGACCTCATCTGGGTCCGGGAAACCGATAACAAGATTTTCGCCACGCCGGAACGCCGTGCCGGGCTCGAGCGGCGGCTTAGTGCAATCGCCCGCGAGATAAGGGACGAGGCGCTGCGCCGCCAGTATCAGAAAGAGTTCAAGGAGCGGTTCTTTCAGTTTTTTCGACGCAGCTATGCCGCCAGTGCGGGAGCCCCTAAGAGAGCGCGGGGAGGAGGCCTTAATGCCAATTTCGAGCCGAAAACAAATTTTACGTCGCCGCCGGCGGTCAGTACAAGCCTTGCGGCATCGCCGTTTCTTCGTCCCGGAAAGCCGGGCCGTCCACTGAGCGAAGCGCTGATTTTACTGCTTCTTCTCAATCATCCCAGCTTAATCGGGCAGCATATCGAGGAACTGGCAGAGATCGCGTTTTCGAGTTCCGAAGCGGTAGCGTTGCGCGATGCGCTCTTTGCCTTGTCGGTAACTTCGGCGGTTGCAGCTCCGCTTGACACGACAAGCCCGGACGCGGCAAGCCTTCGCGCCGCCGTTGAAGGCCAAGGCTTCGGGCCGATGCTGCAAAAGCTCGACGCAATGGCGGCGCATGGCTCGCACTGGTATGTCAAGGCTGAGGCCGCCGAGGAGGACGCGGAGGAGGTTCTCAAACAAGCCCTAATAGGGCATCGCAAGCGTGCGCTCGAAAAAGAATTTGAATTGGCTAAACGCGCTTTTGAAAAGGATTCCAGCGAGGGGAATTTCATGTGGCTAAAGAAAATTCAGGAGCAATTGTTTACACTCGGTGGAACGGAAGCCAGCTTAGAAGGATTCGGTGTTCTGTCGGGGCACCCTAGCGGAACCCTGTGAATGGCCCACCGGGGCACTTTTTTGCGGGGCGATGTCGCGGAAGCGACTAACGCCGGGACCTTCGAACCCGCCGCCACCGACGAAGTTTTGAAGCAAGCCTTGAGCTGCACCGCCGGGCCAGGGCGTTACATAGGGAGTTGCAATTGGCTGAATTGGCTCTAGGTAAGGACTCCACCGAGGCCAATCTTGGCCGTCTCAAGGATATTCAGGCGCAATTGTCGGCACTTGGCGGGATCGAGGCGGCGGTGGAAGGCTTTGGCGCGCAATCGGGGCGCCCGCGCGGAACCTTATGAACTCGGAGGAGCGGGACGTTGTTTTGGCGGCCGGCCCCGCATGCCGGAACGAAGGCGGCGCCGGGACTGTATTCTGGAAGATCAATGGTTGAAGCAAGGTGCGCGGACACGATGTTGAAGAGGGGCTTTGACCGCGCATCAGCCCTTTTTCAGGGGCGGCGGCGCGCTGCCCCTTCGAACCGCGGGGCGCCGCGTCCGGAGCGCTTCCCGATCGGATGGAATCATCTGATCGAAGGAACCGCTCAGAATCAAAGATTTGGAGCATGGCGGAATCGAAAAAGGCGGGCAACTTTTTTAAGAACATGCTTTAGGACGAACAAGGCCTTGGTTCAAGAAAGCTTCCGCGCAAGGAAACGTCTGCCGTAATTTTCCGCAAATTTGGAGGCCATTGATGGCGAAAAAGGACACTGCGAATCCCGGCGCGGAACGTGGCGCGGTCGAAGTCGCCGACGGCCCCTTGCTCGATCTCACCGACGCCGCCGTCAAGCGGATGATCAAGCTCGCCAAAAAGCGGGGCTTTGTCACCTACGCGGAATTGAATGCCGTGCTTCCGTCCGAGGAAGTCAATTCCGAGCAAATCGAAGACATTTTGGCGATGCTGAGCGAGATGGGCATCAATGTCATCGAGAACGAGGAACACGACGACGCGCCGCCCGAGGAATCCGCCGAGGAAGAAGAAGCGGAGGGCGGCGACCTGATCGAGGCCGTGCAGGCGAAGCAGGTCACCACGCGTTCGTCCGAACCCGCCGATCGCACCGACGATCCGGTCAGGATGTATCTGCGCGAAATGGGCTCGGTCGAACTCTTGTCGCGCGAGGGCGAAATCGCCATCGCCAAGCGCATCGAGGCTGGCCGCGAGGCGATGATCGCTGGACTTTGCGAAAGCCCGCTTACCTTTCAGGCAATCATTATTTGGCGCGACGAGGTGAACGACAGCAAGGTTCTGTTGCGCGACATCATCGATCTCGAGGCGACTTATGCGGGTCCCGATGGCAAGAACACCCCCAAGATCGACATGACGGCGCCGGGAGCCGCCGAAGCGCTGGCC
>JBATYB010000008.1:0-5495 GCA_049673825.1 Methylocella sp.
CCTATAAGAAGCTCAGGCGCCTGCAGGATCAAAACGTCGTTAATAAGCTAAGGAACGAAACCCTAACCCCGTCCCAGGAGCGCAAATACAAAACGCTCAAGAAGGAAATCATCACCTACGTCAAATCGCTTTCGCTCAATCCGAACCGGATCGAGGCGCTGGTCGATCAGCTTTACGACATCAACAAGCGCTTGATTGGGCTTGAGACAAGGCTGTTGCGGCTGGCCGAGGGTTCGGGTGTCAGGCGCGAGGATTTTCTCAAAAATTATCAGAATTCCGAGCTCGACCCGAAATGGCTTTTGCGGGTGTCGAAACTCGGCGGGCGCGGCTGGAAGGATTTCGTTGCCCGCGCGAAAGAGCAGATCAAGGAGCTGCTTTCGGACATCCACGGGCTCGCGACCGAGACGGGCCTCGAGATTCAGGAATTTCGCCGAATCGTCCATCTGGTTCAAAAGGGCGAGCGAGAGGCGCGTCAAGCCAAGAAGGAGATGGTGGAGGCGAACCTCCGCCTCGTGATTTCGATCGCCAAGAAATACACCAATCGCGGCCTGCAATTCTTGGATTTGATTCAAGAGGGCAATATCGGCCTAATGAAAGCCGTCGATAAATTCGAATACAGGCGCGGCTACAAATTCTCGACCTATGCGACCTGGTGGATAAGACAGGCGATCACCCGTTCGATCGCCGATCAGGCGCGCACGATCCGCATCCCGGTGCATATGATCGAGACGATCAACAAGATCGTGCGGACCTCGCGCCAGATGCTGCATGAGATCGGCCGCGAGCCGACGCCCGAGGAACTCGCGGAAAAACTCGCGATGCCGCTCGAGAAAGTGCGCAAGGTCTTGAAGATCGCCAAGGAGCCGGTCTCGCTCGAAACCCCGATCGGCGACGAGGAGGATTCCCATCTTGGCGATTTCATCGAGGACAAGAATGCGATTTTGCCGATCGACGCCGCGATCCAATCGAATCTTCGCGAGACGACAACCCGCGTGCTCGCCTCCTTGACGCCGCGCGAGGAGCGCGTGTTGCGCATGCGCTTCGGGATCGGCATGAACACCGATCATACGCTGGAAGAAGTCGGCCAGCAATTCTCGGTGACGCGCGAACGCATTCGCCAGATCGAAGCGAAGGCGCTCCGCAAGCTGAAACATCCCTCACGCTCGCGCAAGCTGCGCAGCTTCTTGGATAATTGAGAGAGGCGCCCGCAATGGCGCGCATCGCGGCGGACCATGGCCCGTTTCAGGTCAAGCGGCCGGCAAGTGCTTGAGGGTCTTGGGATCGCCGCGTTTGGCGCGGAAGCGGCCGCGACGAAATTGTCCGGGCTCAATTTCGGCGCAACGGCGCCGGGCTTTCCGTGATGCGGACAAAGCCTTGCGCGAGTGCGAGGGGCTTGGTCGCCGCTCCGGTGAAATGGCCGGGGTCGAGATCGCTTGGCGTGGTCCTGAAGGCCGCCACATACTCCGCCGAAGCCCTGTTTGAAAGCGCATCGGGAATGTTGCGGGCCGCGCGGCGCAGGCCGGTGAAGGACTGTCCGAGGATCGACTGGGCCGGGAAACTCGCGGCTGAAATATCGACGGCGAGACCGCGAAGCTTGGGCCGGTCGAGGCGCGCCGCCGCGACGGACGATTGCGTGGCCGGTCCGCTCATGGTGTCGCCCGGCGTCTTGCTCGGCACCGCTCCGCCCGGATCTTCCACCGGCGTCTCCGACGCGAACGCAAGCACTTGCTTCGGCACGCTGGCCCGATCCTTGGGTCCTTGGGTAATCACAACGGGGAGATTTGCCGCGCGTGCCAAGAGCGAAATTGCGCTTGACGCAGCGGCGTCACCAATCGTTTCGTTCTTGGTGACGCTGTTGGAGGGCTGTGCACCGCCTTCGCGTTGAGTCTGATCAACCGCGAGCGCGGCAACGCGTGTGAGCGAGGCCGGCCGCGCGGGCGGGGTGGGCGTATCGGCGAGGGCGACCACGACATCGCCGGGCTGCGCTGGACGGGGAAGCGGAAGGGGCGCTATTGCCGCGGAGGCGGCGCGCTTGTCGATCTTTTCTTTCAGGATATCCGCCGCCTGGGCGTCCCGTTCTTGCCGCTCGTCGCGGCCTTGCTCGATCGCCTCGCGGTTGCCGCGCAACCTTGGGGCGGAGCCCAAATCCGCGACGCGTGTCCGGTCCGCGTCCGCCGGGCCTGGCTCGTTTTGCGGCGAATTTTTGGCTGGCGCCGGGGCCGGCGCGACGGTTGCCGCCCGCGCATTGCCGCGATCGGCGGGCACGCCTGGATTTGCGGGCGCCGCGCCGGCGGGGCTTTCGTCATTCGTGCGAAGCGCGGCGACCTCGGTTCCGCCGTGGCGCGCGCGCGCGGGCCGGGCAGCCTGTGGCCGGACCGCATCGGCTTCTTCCTCTTCATCGTGTTTGCCAAACAGCCAGGCGAACAATCCTCCCGATGGTGCCGCCTGCGGCACGTCGGACATCACGCCCCCGCGCGAGGCGATTTCGGCGCGAGCCTCCTCATACCGGGGCAGCGCGCGACCGTCCGCGGCGAGATCAACGGTCTTGCCGTCCGGGAAAACACGCGCGAGCTGATCGTAGCTCATGCGCGGCCAATACCTCACGCCGCCGACGTCGAGATGGACGAAGTTCGAGCTTGGATACCAACCGACGCCGCCGCGTTGCAGACGCATGCCGATTTCGCGAATTCTTTCCATCGACATTCCGGGCATGGTCGTATCCATCGCCCTGCCCAGGATATGCTGCGAGTGCTCGGCGACTCCGTGCGAGCGGCGGCGCAGCATCGCGTTGGTTTCCGGCGAGCGGTAGGCCGAAACGATCACAATCGGCTGGGTCGCTCCGGCAGTCCGGTAGGCCTCCCAGACCACGTCGAACAGGCGCGGGTCCATCCGGGTGCGATCGTTATTGCGCCAATCGCGGCAGAACCAATTGAGCTTTTCGAGAACCGCCGGATCATAGGACCCGTTGACGCGGAAGGTCGCCTGGATCGATTCGCCCGTGTGGGAATGATAGAGGTTCAACGTGCGGGTGTCGCCGTTGGCTTCCGCCGTCTCGGTCGAGGACGGAACGACGATGCTCGACAAGAGCGCCGCGACGCCGGTTGCGGCAACGAGACAGGCATATCTGATGGGAGCCGGGCGGCGGTGCGACTTTCGCAACTGAAATCTCGCGGTTCTGGCTGGACGGAACTGGCCTTGGGCATGCGAGGCGCCGCACATCGATGTTGAAGCGAAGCCACCGACATTGAAGCGAGCTCATATCTGATTCTGCGAACTCCTGCCGCCAATGGTTAGCGGCCCGTAACGCGCTCTTAACCTTTCCCTCATTGACGAATCGTCAACCATTGCGACCACTATCAATTCACCAAATAAAGTGACAAATATGGCGAGCCTGTGTCGGATCTGGCGCGGAGATTTCCCGGTTCGCATTTCGCTCGCATCTTCCGTGGGGTTACATCGCGTTTACATTTTTAGGCGCGGGCTTTTTTGCTACCTCTCTCGCCCAACGGCCGCCGCCGGCGCGGGTTGCGCGGGGACGCCGATTGCTTCTGCCGCTCCCAGAACAGATATTTTGCCATGCGGCGGCCCCGTCGAAACAAGGCCAAGCGTCCGAGTCGCGAGCGATCCTTCATGCGGGTGTTGATCCCGCGGACGTTCAGAAAACCGTCTCGCCGCGCTGGTTTCCAGATCTTATTTCGTTGGGGTTTAATGAGGCGGCGTGCTGGCCGGCGAATGCGCGGCCGGGCAATCTTGCGGGGAGGGAGGAATGGCCGGTTACGATGTCGATCTTTTCGTGATCGGCGCGGGATCTGGCGGCGTGCGCGCCGCCAGGGTCGCGGCGGCGCATGGCGCCAATGTCATGATCGCGGAGGAATTCCGAATCGGCGGGACTTGCGTGATCCGCGGCTGCGTGCCGAAAAAGCTCATGGTCTATGCCAGCCGGTACAAGGACCATTTTGAGGACGCAGCCGGATTTGGCTGGACTCTTGCCCCGCGCACCTTCGACTGGCCAAGACTTGTCGCCGCGAAGGAAAAGGAAATCTCTCGTCTTTCCGCGATCTATCGCGACAATCTCGACAAGGCGGGAGTGGCGATCGCGGATAGCCGCGCGACAATCGAGGATGCTCATCGCGTGCGTCTTCTCGCCGATGGACGCAAGGTGAGCGCGCGAATTATCCTCGTCGCCACAGGGGCCGGGCCGGTTCTCGAACCTGACGTTCCGGGGCGCGAATATGCGATCACCTCGAACGAGGTGTTCGATCTCCCGGAATTGCCAAAGTGCATGCTGATCGTCGGAGGCGGCTATATCGCGGTGGAATTCGCATCGATTTTCGCGCGGCTGGGCACCGAAGTGACCCTTGCCGCGCGGGGCGAGAATGTGTTGCGCGGTTTCGACGACGATATGCGGACCGGCCTGCGCGAGGCGCTCGCACGCGCCGGCGTCAAACTCTACTTCGGCATGCTGCTCACGCGCATCGAAAAGGTGCCGGCGGGCTACCGCGTGAGTTTGACGAAAGGCGCGCGGCTCGATGTGGATCAGGTAATGATCGCGACCGGCAGGCGCCCAAACACAGCGGGGCTGGGGCTGGAGAAGGCTGGCGCCGAACGCGACAGCCTAGGGGCGGTGAAGGTCGATGCCTTCTCGAAAACGAATGTCGAGTCGATCTATGCCGTCGGCGACGTCACCAACAGGGTCCCCCTGACGCCTGTCGCCATTCGCGAGGGGCACGCCTTCGCCGAGACGGTTTTCGGCGGCAAGCCGGAGGCCGTCGTGCACAGCAATATTCCGACCGCCGTCTTCTCGACGCCGGAACTCGGGTGCGTCGGCCTGACCGAGACGGAGGCGCGGGCGAAGTTCGATTGCGTCGACATTTATTTGGCGAACTTCCGCCCGTTGAAGGCGGCCCTCTCCGGGCGGGCGGAGAAAACCTTGATGAAGATCGTCGCCGATGGCACGACAGACCGCGTTCTCGGCGTGCATATTCTCGGCGAGGACGCCAGCGAGATGGCGCAACTTTTGGGAATTGCCGTGAAAATGGGCGCTAAAAAGGCCGATTTCGACGCGACCATGGCGCTGCATCCGACATCGGCGGAGGAACTCGTCACTATGCGAACGCGGACGGCGCGCTTCGAGCGGGAGGTTCCCGGCCCGGAAGGCCCAGACAGCGGACCGCTCGACGAGGGGTAGGATTTTGATAGTGGGCCAGTTTGAATTGCTGCTTGTGACTCTTATCGGACATCTCCGGGCTCGCGTGAGGCCCACGGCTGAACCCGCACGCGCCGCGAGTCTTGAACTAGGGTTAGGACTTAATTAATGATGAGATGATTCAAACATTTGGCAGTCACCCAGGAAGGGGATGTCAAACGACGAGCGATTTATTTTGGTACAGTGACGAACAGTGGGGGAAGGTTGAACCGCACTTGCCGGCCAAACAACAAGGACCGGCAAGACATGATGATCGGCGGATATTAAGCGGGATCATGCACGTGCAGCG
>JBATYB010000009.1:0-4106 GCA_049673825.1 Methylocella sp.
GACGTATGTCTCCCACGAGGGCGAGTAACCTTCATCTGCTTGATGGCCCCACGCGGTCCAGTTGGGCCGCATCCCACGTGAAAACAGTTCAAGAAATGGGCCACGGCTACAGGCTTCTATGATTTCATATTGTTCGTCCGGCTTCCGGGAATGTTCGCGCTTACGGGACGCAAGTAAATTCACTTGACGGCGGCCGGGCGCGAGAGTTGGTGCATTTTTACCGCGTGTCCCAAATAGAACGAGTTCCGTCACGTTGCGGAAATAGAACCCTACGCCTCTACCGTCGGAGCCGCCGTCCTTCCTTATCTTATGCCAAACAAGGTTGCTTTTGTAGGTAAAACCCCAAGCGTGCATCACGGCAAGGCCATCTGGCAACAGCGCATTGGGCACCCACAAATAGAGATGCGCGCTTGCGGCGCTTATCCTTGCAACGGGGAGCGCCTTTATCTCGGGCAAAGTCATCGTTCCGTATCGATTTAGGCGGCGATGCTCCGGGGCAACCTTCCCAGTCTTGTTCTGAAACTGCCAAGGCGGGTCAGCAAGGATGGCGGCAAAATGCTGATTCTGGAGAGAGGCTAGAAGGTTATCTGAAGCGTCGGCCATATTGCAATCTCGGAATAACAGAGGCCTCGCTTAATACCTGATCGATCTTTAAATTCCATTGTTCTTTTTCAAATGAATAAGATTTCAAACAACCAAGAACGCACCAGTCGATAGGTGATTTCACCCAAGGGCCCGGAAGGAGCCTTGCACTTGTTTAGGATTGGCCACGCCAGCGCGCAATCCGGCGCCTATTCCACCTGCTCCCAGCCGCTTATGCCGAGCCGTTCCTGCGGCAGGAAACGCGCCTTATAGGCCATTTTCCGGGAGCCCGCGACCCAGTAGCCGAGATAGACATGCGGCAGGCCGAGACGGCGCGCGCGTTCGATATGATCGAGGATCATATAGGTGCCGAACGAACGGCTCTGTTTACCCGGCAGGTAGAAGGAATAAACCATCGACAGACCGTCGGCGAGGAGATCGGTCAGGCAGGCGGCAACGAGCGGCCGCTCGCCCGCCGCTGCGGCGCCTTCCCGGGAAAGGCGATATTCGACGAGACGGGTTTCGACATGGCTGTCCTCGATCATCGTCGAATAATCGACGGCCGTCATGTCGGCCATGCCGCCGTCGCCATGCCGCGCGTCGAGGTAGCGGCGGAAAAGCGCATATTGCTCCGAGGTGGGCTCGGCCCGGACCACGGTTCCGGCGAGGTCGCGATTGATTTCGACGACCCGGCGGAAATTCCGCGACCAGCGGAATTCCTTGGCCTTGACGCGGACCGACACGCAGGCACGGCAATTTTCGCAGGCAGGGCGGTAAGCGATTGTTTGCGAGCGCCGGAATCCCGATTGGGTGAGCTGGTCGTTCAGCGCCGCGGCGCGGCGGCCGATCAAATGGGTGAAGACCTTGCGCTCCTGCCGGCTGGGCAAATAAGGGCACGCCGAAGGCGAGGTCAGATAAAACTGCGGTGCGTCGCGCGGTTCTCGCGTCAATCTCGCCTGCCCTCTTTCTGGTTTTCAGAAGCTGGCCTTCCGAAAACACCGGCTGAAAATTCCGGCCCTCACATAAACCGCCGGGTGACGATAACGCCGGCAAGCATGTCGTGCAGACATCTTTTGTTCGCGCTCAAGAGCGAGATGAGAAATACCGGCGGGAACATCGTGCTCACATAAAAGAGCACCGCCTGCACCGCGGCGTTGAGGAAAGGCACCCTCGTGCCATCGGTTAGACGCACTTCGAGGTCCATCGCCCGCATGCCGGGCGTCGCCATCCGGTAGCCCGAAATCGTGAGACCATTGTAAAAAAACGCCACGATCGGAAACAGCGGCGGCAGGATGAAGAGCGAAAGCCCGAAGGTCAAGAAGGAGAGCGCGAGCCACAGCGCAAAGTAAAGAATGGCCACAAAAATCAGATCGAAAAAAAGGGCCACGATCCGCCGCGTGCGAACGCCGGCGAGCGCTCCCGCCGGAAGCTGGGCCGGGACGGCTACCGGAAAAGCCGGCCTGTCAAAACTGCTTCCGTCGCTCATCTTCGCACTCCTAGCGCATCGTTACCAAACTGGCGCGGCCCCTCTTTGCCGCCCCGCAAAAATCGCCGGACGCTGCGGCGCGGACGACGATGTGGCCATGACAACAGGGGCAAACAAGAGCCGCGGCTGCAAACCGGAAACCCGGCCGGTTCATCGCGGCGGCCGCGATCCCGAGGTCACGTCATGTTACGCGCAAACGCGGGAAAGTGAAGAAAAGGTATCGGCCTGAACGCGATTTTTTCGCGCGACTCGTGGCGGTGCGGCATTTTTACGGCAAAGCTTGGCGCGGCAGCGGACTGCGCGCTCGTTGACATAAAACCATGAAGATGGCGGCCCTTGCGATATCGAAATGCGGTAAGTTTGCGGCCGGCCTCATCGCCACCGCTTCCAGCCCGCGACCTTTTCGATGCGCCAAGCGCTCCATAGCCTGCACATTCAAACCGTCGGCAAAGGTCTCGTCGAGATCGGCGCGGAGGTAACGCGCTGGCTTCATGCGCAAAATGTCTCGACCGGCCTCTTGACGATTTTCTGCCGCCACACCTCGGCCTCGCTGCTCGTTCAGGAGAACGCCGACCCCGACGTCCAAACGGACCTTGAAAATTTTTTCGAGGAAATCGCGCCCGAAGACGGCAAGCGCTATGTCCACAAAACCGAGGGTTTGGACGACATGCCCGCGCATATCAGGGCCGCGCTATCGCAAACGCAGCTTGCCATTCCGGTCGTCTCGGGGCGGATGGTCCTTGGGACTTGGCAGGGCATCTATCTGTTCGAGCATCGCAGCGCGCCGCACCGGCGGGAGGTCGTGCTCCACCTTTTGGGCGAGTAGACGCCGGCGCTGCCGCGACAAAATGCTGCCTCATTTTGTCCGGCGGCTGAACGAGGCCGCTCCATTCATCCAGATCAAGGATCGGACATGCCGCAATTGTTGGCCCCGCTGGCCGCCTCGCCGATGATTTTTTCTGTGCCTTCGCGGCGGCGGTTTCCGGCATGGTCCCGCGCAAGAAGCTGCCCGATGATCATTTGAGCGACGACTCCAAGGATGTGATTAAATTCGTGATGGGGCTTATCGCAACCATGGCCGCCTTGGTCCTTGGCCTGCTCATTGTCTCGGCGAACAGCTCCTACGAGACGCAGAGCGGCGTGCTGCGGCAGGTTTCCGCGACCATCGTCGAGCTCGACGGCATGCTGGCGCAATATGGGCCGGAGGCAAGCGAATCGCGCGATAGGCTTCGGGTGGCCGTTTCGGCGGCGGTCGACAAAATCTGGTCGAAGGACGGCCTCCGGTTGGGACAGCTAGCACCGGCGCCCATCCATGCCGAGGCTGCCGGCTTCCATGACAGCATAGCAAAACTCTCGCCCAACACCGAAGCACAGCACTTCATCCAAAAGAGGGCGCTCGAAATAAGCGGAGCCATCCGCCAGACGCGCGCGCTCATGCTCGAACAGATCAACAGTTCGATCCCTTGGCCGTTCCTGACCGTTCTTGTCTTTTGGATTTCGATGCTATTCGTGGGATTTGGCATTGTCGCGCGCGCCAACGCGACAGTGATCGTTGCTCTCTTGATCGGAGCGGTTTCGGTCTCGAGCGCGGTTTTTTTGATACTGGAATTGAATTACCCTTACCTAGGCTTAATGCGCATCTCCGGCGCGCCGCTGCGCGACGAACTGGCCCAGATCGGCCAGTGAGCGCATCAAGAAAACCGCGCCGGCCAGCGTGCCCCAGAAGGTGCCGGAGACCGCGCCCATCGCAGTCGTATTGACGGGCTAATTGAGCTTGACGGTGCCATTCGGCTGTTTGACCGCGATTGCGGCATCGGCCGTTCCCGAATGCCGCTGGCATGCGGCTGCCTTATCGAGCATAAGAAAACTTTCCAATACGATCGGCATGAAGCCGGGCCGCGCGGCAGATGCCGCGCATCGGAGGCACTGGACGAAACCGGCCTTGTGGCGGACATTGCAACCCTGCGGCAACCGCGCGGACCGCGTTTTACTCCCCGGCTTGACGAAGCGCCGGTCAAAAGCGCGGCTCGCCGCGCGC
>JBATYB010000010.1:0-1628 GCA_049673825.1 Methylocella sp.
GGCTCGCCGCCGCCGCCGACGGCCGCATGTCACCCGCGCGAACCAAGGCGGGGATCGGCACGCGCGTCTGGACCTATCCGCCGGTGGCGTTCGCGGCGCTCCTTTCGCACGCAAAGCCGCACCGGAATATCTCGACCGAGTTTCACACCCGGTCAGGCCCTTGCACGCTGGTTCCGCTTTGCCCGGCCGGAAACAAGCCCAATCGTTCGGGCCTCGTCTGGCTGATGTCCCCCGAGGCGGCGGAGCGCAGGCGCGCCCTTTCCCACCCCGAACTCGCGCAAGAGATCGAGGATCAAGTCGATTCGCTTCTGGGCAAAATCGAGATCGATGGGCCGGGCGGCTTTTTCCCCATGGCGGGGATGAGCGCCGATCGTCTTGTTGGCCATCGCATCGCGCTCATCGGCGAAGCCGCGCATATCTTTCCGCCGCTCGCCGCGCAAGGCCTGAACCTCAGTCTGCGCGACAGCGCGGCTCTCGCCGAGGTTTTGGAGGCCGCGCGGGCACTCGGGCACGACATCGGCTCCGCGCAGACGCTGAAAGCCTATGCAACCGCGCGCCGGAGCGACATTTTTTTGCGCACGAACGGGATCGACATCCTCAATCGCTCCCTGCTTTGGAATCTATTTCCGGTCGATTTTTTGCGCGGCGCCGGACTGTTTGCGTTCTCGATGATCGGCCCGTTGCGCCGCGCGCTCATGCGCGAAGGGGTTCTCACGCATGGGACCTTGCCGCGCCTCATGCAGGAGCGCGCAGCGCGGCGCTTCACGCCTTCATCGAGTGGCTCCCCATCAATTGGCATGTCCCCGCGCGGGTGAGGACGGGATACGAAAGTATTGGCGTGAAGATCGCGACCTGGAACGTCAATTCGGTCCGGCTAAGAACCGAGCATCTCCGGCGCTATCTACGCGCCGCCAAGCCGGATGTCCTCTGCCTCCAGGAGCTGAAATGCGTCGACGCGGCGTTTCCGCATATGGAAGTCGAGGCGGAAGGCTATAATGCCGCCGTGCACGGGCAAAAGGGCTTTAACGGCGTCGCTATCCTTGCCAAGGCGCCGGTCGAGGTCACGCGCGGGCTTCCCGGCGGCCCGGAGGACGAGCAGGCGCGCTGCATCGAGGCGGTTATCCCTATCGGCGAGGGCATAGTCCGCGTGGCGTCGATCTATCTGCCGAACGGCAATCCGCCGCAAACGGAGAAATACAGCTACAAGCTCGCCTTCATGGATCGCCTGATCGCGCACGCAAGAAATCTTTTGGCGCTGGAGGAGCCGCTCGTTCTCGCCGGAGACTACAATGTAATACCCACGCCCCGCGATGCCGCCGATCCCGCCGCCTGGGAGGGCGACGCGCTTTTTTTGCCGGACACCAGGGCGCGCTTTCGATCCCTTCTCAACCTCGGCTTGATCGACGCCCTGCGCGCAACAACGGACGACGCCTCGCTTTACACATTCTGGGATTACCAAGCGGGCGCTTGGCAACGCAACAAAGGCATCCGCATCGATCACCTCTTGCTTTCGGCTTTGGCGGCGGACCGGCTGGTCGAGGTTGCCATCGACAAGGAAAGACGCGGCGAGGAAAGACCCTCGGATCACGTGCCGGTATGCATCGAATTGGCTTGACCGCCTGCTCGTT
>JBATYB010000011.1:0-4388 GCA_049673825.1 Methylocella sp.
AGGTGGGCTTGACGCCGACGATCCCGCACACCGCGGCGGGCTGCCGGATGGACCCGCCAGTGTCGGTGCCGATGCCGAGCGGGGCCTCGAAACCCGCGACCGCCGAGGACGAGCCGCCCGACGAGCCGCCGGGCACCAGCGGGGTATTCGAGCCCCGCCGCCGCCAGGGCGAAATCACCGGGCCGAAATAAGAGGTCTCGTTCGACGAACCCATCGCGAATTCGTCGAGATTGAGTTTGCCGAGCATCACCGCGCCGTCGCGCCAGAGATTGGTGGTGACGGTCGATTCATAAGGCGGCACGAAGCCCTCAAGGATATGGCTGCCCGCCGTGGTCCGCACGCCCTCGGTGCAATAGAGGTCCTTGATGCCGAGCGGAATCCCTTCGAGCGGCCCAGCGTCGCCCTTGGCGATCCGCGCGTCGGATTGGCGGGCCATGGCGAGCGCCTTCGCCGGCGTCTCGACGATGAAAGCGTTTAGCGCCCGCGCGTTTTCGATTGCGTCGACATTCGCGCGCGCGAGCTCGACGGCGGAGAACTCTTTTTGCCGGAGCCCATCCCGCGCGCGGGCTAGTGTCAGCTCGGTGAGGCCGGTCATCTTTTCGCTCACTCCACCACCTTGGGGACGACGAAGAAATGATCGTCCGAGGCTGGCGCGTTGGCGACGATCTTGTCCGGGATAGAGCCGTCCGTCACGATATCGGCGCGCTTTTTCATCGGCATCGGCATGACGGAGGTCATCGGCTCGATGCCTTCCACATCGACGGTTCCCAATTCCTCGACGAAGGCGAGGATGGCGTTGAGCTCGTCTTGCAGATGCGGCACTTCGCGCTCGCTGACCCTGATCCGCGCAAGATGCGCGATGCGCCGCACGGTCGCAGAATCGACGGGCATGGGGTTCCTCGGGTTGGCTGAAACAAGTTGGCTATAGCACCGGGGCCTTGGCGCAAGCAATGCGCGGCGGCGGGCCAAAATCGTGGCACGAAATTTTTGCGCAAACGTACCAAAATGTTTCACGTGAAGCATTTTGGTACGATTGACGGTTTGCGCAAACATACATTTGCAAGGCGTGGCAAGATACGAAACGGGGATTAGGCGCAACCAGAAAATCGCGATAGGTTTAAGCTTTACGCATTGTGGTTTTTTAAAAATATCTTTCCGGCTGCGACCCGAGAGCGCGATCGCCGCTATAATTTCCCTTTCGCCGCGAGGATGTTTTCGCGCAGGCGCTCGGCCTGCTCGATGTAGAAATCCGCCTTGGCCTTGCGAAATTCTTCGAGAGCTCTATCGACGGCTTCGAGCGCATCGTCGAGATGACGCGGCTGGTGGTCCTTGTCGAAAAAAGCGAGATAGGCCATGGCGAGATTCATATGCGTCCCGGCCCATTGGAGCGGCACGCGCGCGCGGGTATTTTCCCGCAAGGCTTCGCGATAGGCGGCGACGGCATCCGTGAGCCGCGCCGTCCCGCTCTCCCGCTCGCCGAGCGTTCTAAGCGCATTGCCGAGACTATTCTGGGTCGCGGCCCAATTGAGCGGCGCGCGCGCGCGGGTCCATTCCTGCAAGGCTTCGCGATAGGCAGCGACGGCCTCCGTGAGCCGCGCCGTCCCGCTCTCCCGCTCGCCGAGCCTCCTGAGCGCAGTGCCGAGATTCATCTGGGTCATGGCCCAATCGAGCGGCACGCGTACGCGGGTGTATTCCTGCAAGGCCTCGCTATAGGCGGAAACCGCCTCGTCGAGCCGCGCCGTCCCGCTCTCCCGCTCCCCAAGCACTCTGAGCGCATTGCCGAGATTGTTCTGGGTCGCGGCCCAATCGAGCGGCGCGCGCGCGCGGGTATTTTCCTGCAAGGCCTCACGGAAGGCTGCGACGGCCTCCTCGAGCCACGCCGTCCCGCTCTCCCGCTCGCCGAGACTCCTGAGCGCAATGCCGAGATTATTCTGGGTCCTGGCCCATTCGAGCGGCGCGCGCGCGCGGGTCCTTTCCTGCAAGGTCTCGCGGAAGGCGGAAACCGCCTCGTCGAGCCGCGCCGTCCCGCTCTCGCGCTTCCCGAGCGTCAAGAGCGCACCGCCGAGATTGTTCTGGGTCGTGGCCCAATCAAGTGGTCTTTCCACACGCGGCGCGAGAGCGAGGCCCCGGCGATAGACGTCGATTGCTTCAGTCAGCGCGGCAGTGTCGCCGAATTCGTCTCCTTGCGTATAGAGTTCGCCTGCCTGATCGAGCAGGAAACGCCGTTGCTGCTCTGTGTCGAAAGGCGCGACGAGTGAGGCCGCTTCGGCATATTTGGCGGCGGCGGAGCGATAGGCGAGCTGCAGATCGTCGACCCGCGCCTCCTGAGCCAAGAATGCCGCCTCGTAACGGCTCGCGTCGATCCGCAGAGCACGCGAGGCCTCGCGGCCGCGCGCCAATGCGCGGCGCGCATCGTCGAACTCGCCCTTATCGATGAGCGCCTGCACCTCTTCCGCTATAGCCGCCAAAGCTGGCGGCCCCCGCCGGAGTTGCTCGTTTTCCGCGCGAAGGGCCTTAATCTGCTCCGCAATCCCTACGAGTTTGGCGGTCAGCTGTTCGGGCGGAACGTTGGCTTCGCCCACAATGCCAAACGCCGCCCGAAGCTGCCGCTCGTTCAAATCGAGCTTTTCCTTCAGAAGCGCGATAGTTTCCTTTTGCGAATCGGAGAGATCGGCAAGATCCTTTGTCCTGAGCCGCACCAATTCCTCGACGTTCTCTGGTGGAACGCCAATAGTTTGTTCGTTCGCGCTGCCTACATTTAACGCGAAGTTAAGCATTGCCCCGTCAGCCCTTCAACAATCCGACGAGAGCGGTGAGGAAGCCCAACACCGCGATGGCGAGCCCGGTCCAATCGGGCTTTTTGCCGGGAGCCGCCTCAGGAGCGACATTACCGACCTCGATTTTCTGCGTCGTCTTGCCGCCGATGCTAATGCCGAAGTTCCTAAGGTTGAAACCGCCGGTCTGGCCGCTGCGTAGCTTGGCGAGCCCAACAAGAAAAATCACTACGCCTCCGATAATCAAAACAATATTCTCGGACATCGCCTGCCCCTCCGCCCGGGCTCACGCTCAGAAAAACCTGCGCGGCGCACGCCCCTCCGGGCTCAAGACGCCATCATTGTTATCATTTCTCAGAAAGGCGCAATGGCTTTGCCTTGAGGCCGTGAAAATGTTGCCGCCTAGCCTAGCGGCGGTTCCCCCGTGCCGCCGTCGCTGCTTCCAGAGCCCGGAGTATCCCAATCTTCCGGTTTGCGGCCCGTGATCCGCTCAATCCTCCGCATTTGCCAGCCGACCAGCCAGCGGCCGGCAAGAATCGTTGCGCCGACGACAAAGAACGCGAAGATCCAGCCGATACCGCCCAAGCGCATGGCCTCGATGGCGTCATCGCCGATGCCGATATTGTTCATGGCGTATCCCTAGCTCCCCCGCGCCTTTCATTTGAGCATGTCCGCGCCAAACGCAAGGCGCGGCAGTCAAAACGCCAAGGCCCCGCTGCGCGGCACCGCGATTTCGGCCGGATAGCCTTCCATCGCGGCAAAGACCTCAACCGGGGAGATTGTGCACGCGCGGACGCGAGCTGGGAGAGCTGCCGAAACTCCATCCAGGCCGCGGGATACGAGCCAACTTGGGCAGACAGCGCCTTAGGTTTCTGCTTCCGCGGCCGCCGCGCAGGGTTCGGCCGGGGTCGGCTTGGCGGGCAATGGGAAGCTTGGGCACATGGGGGTTGGAATTTCGACCTCGACCTCGAGCGTCGAGACCACCTCGCCGCGCTCCATCTTGACGTTGATCCCGTCCAAGTCGACCGGGAAGTGCTTGGCGATCACCGCCATGATTTCTTCCCGAAGAATAGCGATCAGATCGGACTTGCCGGAGACGGCGCGCTCATGCGCGAGCAGGATTTGCAACCGTTCCCTGGCGACCGGCGCGGTGCGCGGCGCGGTGCGCGGCCGCTTGAAAAAATCGATGAGCTTCATGCCGCCCTCCGTCCGAACAGCTTGCCAAGCAGGCCCTTCCTGTCGCTTGGAATTGTCATATCCAGGGCTTCGCCGCGCAGCCGCTTCGCCGCGTCGAAATAAGCGCGCGCCGGCGCGCTCGCCGGGTTGTTGAGGGTAATCGGCGAGCCGAGATTGGACGCGCGCAGAACCTCGAAGCTTTCCGGGATGATTCCGAGGAGGGGGATGGAAAGGATCTCAAGCACATCCTCGACATTCAGCATTTCGCCCCGGCCTGCGCGGGCGGCATCGAAACGGGTGATCAGGAGGTGCTTTTCGACACGCTCGCCCTTTTCCGCCTTTTCGGTCTTGGAATCGAGAAGTCCGATGATACGATCCGAGTCACGAACCGAGGATACCTCGGGGTTGGTCACGACGATCGCGACATCGGCATGGCGC
>JBATYB010000012.1:0-2181 GCA_049673825.1 Methylocella sp.
CAGCCCCTTGACGCGATCGTCGACCTGTCCAAGCGCCGACAGGATAAGCACGGGCGTCAGGATTTTCTGCGCGCGCAGGTTGCCGATGAGCGAGAGGCCGTCGAGTTTCGGCAGCATGCGATCGACGATCAAAACATCGTAGGTTTCATCGCCGGCACGGGCGTAGCCGTCAAGGCCGTCGCCGACATGATCGGCGACATGGCCGGCCTCGCGAAATGCCTTGACCATGTAATTGGCGGCTTCGGAATCGTCTTCGACGATGAGGATGCGCATGAGCGACATATAGCTCATCCCTCTGTGCAAAGCAGCAGGCCGGAAGTTGCCTTCCGGCCTGTCGCCTCCTGGAGCCGGCGCCGCAACGGGGGGGGCGCGGCACCGGCCCATAAAGCCTCGGGGACGTGAGGCTCAGGAAGCCGGTTTGACCGCGATCGCGACGAAATGGGTGCCTTCGCTCCCCTTGACCCGCAAAAGGACGGCCTTGCGATTGTCCTTTTTGGCCTCGGCTAGCACCGCGGTGATGTCCGCCGGCTGGTTGACCGCATGGCCGCCCGCCTCAAGAATCACGTCGCCGATCTGCAAGCCCTTCTGCGCCGCTACGCCATCGGGATCGATGTCGGATATGACCACGCCGTGGCTTCCCGCTCCTTGGACGCTGGAGGCAGGGGCGAGCACGAGTCCGAGGCCGCTAAACGCATTGTTGCCCTGGCTCATGCCCGGATTTAAGCGCGCTTCCTTGTCGTCCGGCAAAGAGCCGAGCTTTACCGACGCGGTTTTCTCCGAGCCGTCGTGCCAATAGATCAAATCGGTCTTTTTCCCCGGGCCGAGGGCCGCCACCTTGCGCGCGAGGTCGCGCGGACCGTCGATCCGGCCGCCGTCGATGCCGAGGATCACATCGCCCGATTTAATTCCGGCCGCGCTTGCCGGAGAATTCGGCTGAGTCTCCGCGACGAGAGCGCCTTTGGCGGATTTCAGGCCGAGACTGTCGGCGACTTCCTGGGTCACCGGCTGAATCTGGACGCCAATCCAACCCCGCGCGACGACGCCTTTGTCCTTCAGCTCCGCGATGACGGTTTGCGCGGTGTCGGCGGGAATGGCAAAACCAATGCCGACACTTCCGCCCGACGGCGAGAAAATCGCCGTATTGACGCCGACCACTTGACCTTGGGTATTGAACGTGGGACCGCCCGAATTGCCCCGGTTGACCGGCGCATCGATTTGCAGGAAGTCATCGTAGGGCCCGGCGCCAATGTCACGCCCGCGCGCCGAAATGATGCCCGCCGTAACCGTTCCGCCCAATCCGAAGGGATTGCCGACCGCGATCACCCAGTCGCCGACATGTGGCGTGGCTTTCGCGAACTGCACATATTGGTAGGGGCCACCCTCCGTGACCTTCAAGAGGGCAAGATCGGTTTTCTTATCGGTTCCGACGATCTTTGCCGGCACGGTTTTGCCATTGTCCAAGGTCACGGAGACCTCGGTGGCATTCTCGACAACATGATTGTTCGTGACAACATAGCCATCGGGAGAGATAAAGAACCCCGAGCCCTGCGCTTGGGTGATATGCGGCTTGAGGTGACGGCCGCCTTCCTCGCCGAAATGTTTGAAGAAGCGCTCCAGCGGATCGCCCGGCACGATGTGCGGCATCTCGAATTCCTCGCTAAAATCGGCCGTCTGGGTGGTCTTCACCTTGACGGACACGACCGCGCCGCGCACGTGGTCGACCACGTCGGCGAAGGAGACCGGAGAAACGACGGGAGACACTTGGCTTTGAAGCACGGCGGCCTGCGCCTGAGCGGCGCCGCCATCGTTCATGCAAGCCAAGGCCAGGGCGGCCACGGTCGCAAGCAGCGCGGCACGGATCTCGTGGCGCCGGCGCACGATCAAAGGTGGCGAACTCAGGGAATCGGGCCAGCGAGATTGGACATTAGCCATTGACTGCTCCATTGCAAAAATTAACGACGGCGCACCGTCTTCGGCGATCAACATGGGGACGCAAAGCTTACATCGCCATTTCGGCCGCATGAAAATTTTGTAAGGCTGGCTCATGCGCGCCGCGCGGGCCGGCAAAATGAAAATGGCGCGAGCCGGCTCGAAAGCAAGAGGTTTGGAACGATCACGGAACGGACGCCGCCGCCAATCGCTTCGCCGGAGCCCTGCCTCGAGCTGTTCTTATCGCACAAC
>JBATYB010000013.1:0-7324 GCA_049673825.1 Methylocella sp.
GGTCCGGACCACGCGCCCTTCAAGGCGACCCCCTCGAGATAATACCGCACGAGCTCGCAAATCCTTGGCGTGCAATCCACATGCGGGATGATCTTGACCATGAAACTTGGCTTTACCAGGCTTTTCAGAAGAGGCGCCGGGTCAAGCTCACGATGTTTGTAGCCCATGGTGGCGGACACGCACAGCACCGAGCCATAGTGCAAGGTGCAGACCAAGGTCTCGCTCTCATGGGTGATTTTCGGAGTGGCGAGCTTCTTCGGAAAACCCCAGATCTCGCGCCCGCCGGCGATCGGCGAATTGTCGTCGAGGTACATGGCGTGCACGTAGCCGCCCTCCTGAACCGTCCCATCGGGCGTGCGGAAGCGCACGGGAATCACCTGGCCGGTCTCCGTATAATCGCCAAAACCCGTGGAGTCAGGCATACGGATGAACTCGTAGTTGACCGTATCGCCCGCCACCTCCAGAGGCTCGGGCACCACTTCGCGCAACGCGTCTGGATCGGTCCTATACGAGATCACCACGAATTCGCGATTGTAGAATTTGTACGGCCCGCGCGGGTAGGCGGGGTCGGTCAGCGGCATCGCGAACGCGTTTTTGGCGACATCGGCAAGCTTCATCGTTGGTCTCCTTTTCGAGTGTCTGTTGGCAGGACCTGCCGCGCCTGCTACTCCCTGCCGTCTCGCGCGAGGTCGAAGGTGAAAACGCCTTCGCGATTTTCGGGACGCTGCAAAACCTCCGGATAGCACAGGGTGCGCACCGCGTCGTTGTAGCCGGCCTGCCAATGCGCCTCCATCGTTCGTCTGGAAAACTCGTAGTCTTGCGACACACCCTCGTATTTCTTGTCGTGATAGATGAAATTGATGATGTTGTAGACTTTCTCGTCGGCCTCGCCGGCGAGAAGGTTTGTTTGCGGCAGTTGCCGCAGCTCGTCGGGAAGCCGTTCAAGCAGGTGGTGGATCGCCCGGCGCAACAGCTGCTCGCTCTTGAATCGGTCGGTCGCCGCCCGCGTGCGGCTCGAATAGTGGATTTCCTTCTGGCGCACGTCGGCCTCGGTCAGATCGCCCGGCAGCCTGCCGCTCGCGCTCCACAGATCGAGCTGGAAGGCGAGCGTATCCTGGCGCGGCGTGTCCCAGAGCACCCATTGCAGCGGCGTGTTGGAAACAATGCCGCCATCCCAATAATGTTAGCCCTCTATTTCCGTGGCCGGCAAACCGGGCGGCAGGGAACCGCTCGCCATGACATGCTCCGGGCCGATCGCATGCTTGGTGTTGTCGAAATAAGCGAGGTTGCCGGTGCGCACATTCACCGCGCCGACGCTGAAGCGGGTGATTTTGCTGTTGATCAGGTCAAAGTCGACAAGGCGTTCGAGCGTCGCTCTCAAAGGAGCGGTCTCATAATAGCTGAGTGCCTCGGGACTACCGGGCGTAAAGGGAAAGGGAGGCGGCACGCGAGGTTTGAAGAACCCCGGAGCGCCGCCGAGCAAATTGCCCAATGAGCTCAGCTGATTGACCCATCTATGGGTGAAATCGTCCTTGATCTCGATTGACGGGACGTAAGTGAGACCGAAGGGAGCCGTGCTGACGATCTCCCAGAATTCCCTCAGCCGCGCGACGCGCTTCTCCGGCGGATTGCCGGCAATCAGCGCCGCATTGACGGCGCCGATCGAAATGCCGGCAACCCAATCGGGATGCAGATTGGCCTCCGCCAGAGCCTGGTAGACGCCGCCTTGATAGGCGCCAAGCGCACCGCCGCCCTGCAAAATGAGGGCAATACGTTCGAACGGCGGACGCGGCTTGCTCCGATGCGTGTTGCGCTTGGTCGCGCGTGGACCCGAATTGTCCGCTGTGGTCATCTGAGCAATCCCTGTCAAACGTCCGGTTCCGTGCCTTGCGCTAGCGTCCCGGTCCTGGCGCGCCTCTAGATCGCCGCGCCCCCGGATGGGGTCAACTTACCTACGCGGTTTGGCGGATTTTCCGGGCGCGGCCGCCTCGTGGCGCTTGTCCCTGCGCTCTTCTTCCGCCGCCGCGTGGTATTTATGCCGTATGTCGGCGAGATCAACCGTTGGCTTGGGAAACGCCATGCCAAGCTCTTCCATCGTATCCGCGACAATCCGCGAGACCGCCAAATTGCGAAACCATTTGTGATTGGCCGGGATCACATACCAGGGCGCGTCACGCGTGCTGGTCGCGGCGAGGGCATCCTCGAATGCCTCCATATAATCGTCCCAAAGCGCGCGCTCGGTATAATCCGATTCGCTGATTTTCCAGTTGCGCGCGGGATCGTCAAGCCGCTGCGCAAATCGCGCGAGCTGCTCCTCCTTGCCGATATGCAGGAAGAATTTTACGATCGTGGTTCCGCTCTCCCTAAGCCCCGACTCGAAGCTGCGGATCCGGTCATAGCGCGCGGTCCATGTGGGCTTGTCCACCAGTTTGTGGACCCTGGCGATCAATACGTCCTCGTAGTGCGAGCGGTTGAAGATCGCCACCCATCCCTTTGGCGGGGCATGCGGGTGGACCCGCCACAGAAAATCATGATCGAGCTCGATTGGGGTCGGCTGCTTGAAGCCGACCACCGATGCTCCTTGCGGATTGAACGCGGTGAAGACGTGGTTGACCGTGCCGTCCTTGCCGCCGGCATCCAAGGCCTGGAGGACAATCAGAACGGAGTGCTTTTTCTCCGCATATAGCAAGGCTTGCAGTTGGCCAAGCTTTTGCCGGTATCTTTCCAGTTCCTGCGCGGCCGACTTATGTGTCTCGTGGCGTCCCTTGAAGGCGGGATCGACATCCTTAAGGCCGACCTTTTGGCCCGGATTGACGAGCATCCGTTTGCGATAGTCCATGGCAATTCCCTCCTCCCCAGCATATATCCAACACTTGTATTAAGGGGGTATGATCCGCATCGAGACTAACATTAGCAATCTTGTTGGAAGGCTGGGCGCCTTTTAGGGGTGCCGGAAGCGGTCGCCAACGAGCTGCTTTGTCACCGGGAAGCGCGGCGGCGGCCAGAGCGTCGCAGCTCTCAGCTTCCCGCCTCGCCGGCGTCCTTGGCCGCGAGCTGACCGATTGCGGACCAGTCGAGCTTGTCGCCGCCATGGGCCAGCAATGTCAGGAACCGGTCACGCAGGAGGCTCGCGAGCGGCATCGGCACGCGGAGATCTTCCGCCGCCGCGAGCGTCAGGCGGATGTCTTTGTGGCCAAGCGGTGCTGCAAAACCAGCTGGTTCGAATATTCCATCGGCGATCAGCGCGCCATAGGTCTTGTAGACGGAGGCATCGAACAGCGTCGAGGTCAGGATGTCGAGATATTGCCTCCGGTCGACGCCGGCTTTGCCAATCAGGGCCATGGCCTCTCCGACCGATTCGATGACCGATGCGATCAGGAAGTTGCCGCTGAGCTTCACGAGATTGCCAACCTTCGGTGTCTCGGAGACGACGAAGGTTTTCTGCCCGATCGCATCGCAGAGCGATGCCGCGGCTTTGACCGCATCTGGCGCACCGGCGGCAATAACGAAGAGCTGACCTGCAGCGGCGACATCCGGGCGGCCGATTACCGGCGCCGCCACGAAAAGCTGTTCCGCTTTCGCGTGGGCCGCTTCTAGCCTCTCCGATAGGGCGACACTGATGGTGCTTGAGGAAATATGGATCGCGCCCGCGGGCAGGCTGCCGATGATGCCACCGTCACTGAATACGACCCTTTCAACAGCATCGTCGTCCGCCAGCATCGTAATCACGGCATCGCCGCGGCAGGCGTCCGACACGCTGGCGGCGGCTTTCGCTCCCCGCGCAACGAGCGCATCGACTTTCGCTCGTGTCCTGTTGTAGACGGTCACAACATGGCCGGCGTTCAAGAGGTTCGCCGCCATGCCGATGCCCATGTGCCCCAATCCGATGAATCCGATTTTCATGGCAACACCTTTTTCCTATGCGGTTGACGCCTGACGCCCATATTTGAGATCTCCGAGCCACAACGAAAACGCCGCCGGTGGTCCTGTCCCTCGATCGCTTCGGCCACATGCTGCGTGGAGCGCCACCTCTCCTCCTAAGGCTAAGTGCTTCGCAGGGACAATGCCGCGTTGGCTCACCGCTTCCATCCTGTTTACATCAAAGCCTGATGTTACTATTTTATAGCATCTCCGTCCTGTCCCATTTTCCAGCCAAAGTGAGTCCCAAATGCGCGCCGAAGCCGAAGCGCTTGTCCAATCAATCGAGCAATCGATGGGATTGCTGAGGAGGCATCTTTGACGTCGATGCCGCCGCCCGCCGTCTAGCCGAGCTGAATGCCAAGGCCGAGGAGCCAAACCTTTGGAACGACGCCGAAGCCGCGCAAAAAATCATGCGCGAGCGCACCGCGCTCGAGGATAAGCTTGGTTCCCTCAAACATTTTGAAAATGCACTCATGGACGCGATCACCCTCGTCGAGCTTGCCGAGGCGGAAGGCGACGAGGGTTTCGCGAAGGAAGGGCTCGACCAGCTGAACGCCCTGAAGGCGGAAGCCGGACGCCGCCAGATCGAGGCATTGCTGTCCGGCGAGGCCGATGCCAACGACACTTATATCGAGGTTCACGCCGGCGCCGGCGGCACCGAGAGCTGCGATTGGGCGCGCATGCTGTTTCGCATGTATGCGCGATGGGCCGAGCGGCGCAAATACAAGGTCGAGATCATCGAGGAGACGGCGGGCGACGAAGCGGGCCTCAAATCCGGCACCTTGCTCGTCAAGGGCCATAACGCGCATGGCTGGGCCAAAACCGAATCCGGCGTGCATCGCCTGGTGCGCATCTCGCCTTTCGATTCGAACGCCCGGCGCCATACGAGCTTTGCGTCGGTCTGGGTTTACCCCGTGATCGACGACCGGATCGCAATCGACGTTAAGGAATCGGATTGCCGCATCGATACCTATCGTTCCTCGGGGGCCGGCGGCCAGCACGTCAATACGACGGATTCGGCGGTGCGCATCACCCATATCCCATCAGGGATCGTGGTTGCCTGCCAGGCCGAGCGTTCGCAGCACAAGAACCGGGCAACCGCGTGGAACATGCTGCGCGCGCGGCTCTACGACCAGGAGATCGAAAAACGGGAGGCGACGGCCAATGCGACGGAGGCAGCCAAGACCGAGATCGGCTGGGGCCATCAGATCCGCTCCTACGTGCTGCAGCCCTATCAGCTGGTGAAGGATCTTCGCACCGGCGCGACGTCGGGCATGCCCAGCGAGGTTCTCGACGGCGCGCTCGACAGCTTTATGGAGGCGGCGCTGGCCCAAAGACTTTCCGGCGGCGGCCCGGTTGCTGTAGAGGATGTGGACTGAGGCGGGATCCGCACGATGATCCTCGTTGCATAAAGACACGAGTTTGAGCATGCGGCACAAAAAAGAAGGAATTTTCAATCTGCCGCCGGTGGTCCTTTGGATCGTCGCGCTTTTGGCCGCGATCGAAGGCCTCTCTCAACTCCTCTCGCCGGAAGCCTATCTCGAGGTTCTTCGGCGCTTCGCGTTCGTGCCGGGGCGGTTTACTTTCGCATTCGCTCCAGACCGGGTGACCGTGGCCCTCAATTCGATCGCGGACGACGCCGAGTTTTCCGCCCAGGCGGCGGCCTTTTTCCTGGGCGATGGGAAGCCGCAATGGTGGACGCCGCTTACCTATGCGTTTTTGCATGGCGGCTGGCTGCATGTCGGGATGAACTGCCTTTGGTTCGCGGCCTTCGGCTCGGCCGTCGCACGCCGTTTTGGAGCGCCACGCTTTTTGCTTTTCTGCGCGGTCGCGGCAATTGCCGGAGCGGCGACGCACTACGTCACCCACATGACGGACCTGCAGCCGGTCGTGGGCGCCTCGGCGGCGGTCTCCGGCGTCATGGCGGCGGCGGTGCGTTTCGTGTTTCAACCGGGGGCGCCGCTGGGCGAAACGCTCGGCTTCGCGGAACGCGCGGACGACGGCATGGCTTATCGCCACCCGGCGCTGCCTTTGCGGGAAATTCTGTCCAATCGCGGTGCGATCAGTTTTCTTTTGTTCTGGTTCCTCGCCAATTTTTTGTTTGGCGCCATCCCGGCGCCGCTCGGCGTCACCGATGCGACGGTCGCCTGGCAGGCCCATATCGGCGGCTTTCTTGTCGGGCTTTTGGCGTTTCGCTGGTTCGACCCGCCGGCGCCGCCCCTCGCCGTCCCGCCAAACGATCGGCGCGCCGCGTCGGCCGATTGATATTCTAGGCTTAGCCGAGCAACCGCCGGTTCTTTCGCCGGCCTTGCGTTCGGCGCCGGAAGCCAGCGACGATTTCGACGTGCGGCGTATGGCGAAACTGATCTACCGGCTCGACCCGCGCCAGCTCATAGCCGCCGGCGCATAGGATCGCGGCATCGCGTGCGAAGGTTTGAGCATTGCAGGATACGGCGACAACAAGCGGCACGGACGATGCACTGAGAAGAAGAGCTTGCTTTTCGGCGCCCGCGCGGGGCGGATCGAAGACGACCGCGTCATATCGTTCGACCTCCAGCGGGCCGAGCGGGCGCCGGAAAAGGTCGCGCGTCTTGGCGCTCACCGGCCGCAGGCCCTCGACCCGCGCGGCTTTGGTCAAGGCTTCAAGCGCGGCTTCATCAAGATCGAACGCATCGACTTTTGCAAACTCGGCCATCCGAAGGGCAAAAGTCCCGAGGCCGGAAAAAAGATCGGCGATCCGCCTGGCGCCCGCGACATGCGCGCAAACCCTTGCCGCGAGCGCTTCCTCGCCAGCCACGGTCGCCTGCAGAAAGACTCCCGGCGGCGGCGCCACCGTCGCCTTGCCCATCGCGAGCACCGGCGTCCGCCGCGAGATCACGATCGAGCCATGGTTCGAAAGGCGGGCGAGATCACGCGCCAACGCAAGCCGGACAAGGGTTTGGGTCGCGGCTTCGCCAAGCGGGCCATGGCCTTTGAGATCGACATCGAGACCGGACGCCGTCGCGGTGACGAGAATGTCGAGCGGCTTGCCGGAGGCGGCCAGGGCCTGCGCAATCGCGCGCGCGGCCGGCAAGGCCCCGTCCATCGAAGCGGCGAGCAGCGGGCAGGCTTGGATTTCAATTATCTCATGCCTGCGCGCCTGCATGAAACCGGTGGTTGGCCGGCCCGTCGCGTAGCGTGCGTGGAAGGTTGCGCGGCGGCGCCCGGCGCCATGCGCGTCGGCGAGATCCAAGACCTCGTTCGTCAGGCCGGCCCGCCGCAGCGCGCTCGCGACGAGATCGCGTTTCCATCGCGCGTAGGAATCCGCCGCGAGCGTTTGCACCGCGCAGCCGCCGCAGTGCGCGAAATAGCGGCAGAACGGCGCGATCCGATCCGGGCTTGGGGTCAAAACCTCGACCAATGT
>JBATYB010000014.1:0-8839 GCA_049673825.1 Methylocella sp.
CCCCCGACCCGGCCGACGGCCGCTACACCCTGGCGACCCTGACCGACCAGGGCCTGGCGAAGGTGACCGAGGCCGCGCCCGGCCACGTCCAGGAGGTCCGCCGCCTGGTCTTCGACCCGCTGACCAAGACCCAGTCCCGGCAGCTGCGCGCGGCGTTGCGCGTTTTGCCGCTACTGCAGAACGCGCAAAGCGGAAGCTTCAGACGCGATTACTTCGAGGAAATCGTGCTGCCGGTTTTCCTGGCTACGGACGTCGCTTGGTCGACCGCCAAATATCCAGCTAAGGCAACGGAATTTAAGAAAACCGCTGGCAGGGCGCGCTTTGCCGCCTATGTCGTGGGCAACGGTGCCGCCCAGATCGGCCACACTGCCGCTCGGGACGTCGCCTTTGCCGCGTACTACGCCGCCACTGGGGTCGCGCCGGACGCCGAGCTCGCCACCACCTATGCCGCTAACGCCATCAGCGACGCAATTATGGTCGCCCAAGGAATCCCCGCCTCCTCCTCCTATGGCTCCGCCTATGATGCCCTCGCCTCCGCCGACGCCGCCCTGTGGTCCGCCGTTTCCATCGACGCGGCGCGCGTGGTAGAGGGCGCGGCGGTTTCCGTCATCGTCGGTTCGCCGCTGTGGCCACAAGGTCAAACGGACTGGCTCCGGTCATTGTGGCAAGAAATGAAAGCCGCGCTCCTCGCGGCAAAACAGGATTGGGACGTTTGGACAATTTGGTACGACGACCGTCTCGCTGGCCACGTCAGGGACGAGAAACGCGAACTCGCATATGTGCGGATTGAAGAAGCGCTATGGGACCAAGGCCCGGCAATCGTCAACGCCGAAATCAAACGACTGACCGAAGCGCTTGAGCCTCCACAGCATGGCGTCGTACAGGGACAGGCCCGTATCTCGAGCGTAGCGCATATGTCAGCGGGCGCCTTACTGAAGGTCGCGGAGCCTACGCTGCCCGTTCCAGTCGAAAACGTTCCCTCGGCGGTTTCTTTCGGATGGAGTTCAAGAGGCACCATCACCGTTGTCGCGGGAGCACAGAATTGGCCAGTCCTACCTTTCAAAGGCGGCCAGCAAGATCATGCAAATCGTCTGGACGCCTGCCGTGTGCTGGCAACCGATACCGCTCGATCATTACGAATCGGGAAATGGAACGCACGATCCGATTACGTGGAAACGCTTGACCAATATGTCGCATTCCTTCCAAAGCAACCCGAGGAAGGCAATTTCCTTCTGGCGGATGCGAAGGCGCGTGTCATCCGACACTTGTTCGCTGCCGAGGCAGACATCCTCCCCGCGCCAATAGCCATTGAACTGAAGGTTCTTCTTGAACACCACATCGGCCTTCGCGCCTATTATCCCGCGACGGAAGAATTCTACGAGTCAGTGCGATCGGGACATTTAGAAACTCCGCTGCCGATGGATGCCGTTGAAGGATTTATCCAAGGCGTTCGGAACAGTACGCCGGCTCTTTTCGAGCCGAATGTTGCCGGCACATTGGAGAATACCGCCCAACCATTCCCTGAGATCCCGCCAGTCAATCTCGAAGCACCGAAATCCAACATCGAGCAGCCGGTGCCGCCGCCAGACCCGCTTGGCGAAGTGGATCCCGAGAAGTCGCAGCGGTTCACACTGGCTAGCGGCATCAACGCACTTTGGAACGTGGTGTCGTCAGGGAAAAAGGCGGACGAAACCCTTGAGGGCTGGTCGAAGGTCATAGGAACTCTGGGACCATATGCGGCGCCCATTCTCAAATGGTTACGAGCCTATGTATTAGGGGGTTGAAGCTGCCCCAGCGACAGCTCTCCTTAAACGGTACGGCGGCAGGAGGGCGGGAATGGGTTTTGAACGCAAGGACCTACGGCCGCCAACGGCGGCCCAATGGGTCCCTCTCCCCGTTGGAGAGGGTGGTCCGGCGAAGCCGGGCCGGGCGAGCGGACTGCGGGGGGACACCCCCTCATCCAGCGCTTCGCGCCACATTCTCCCACAAGGGGAGAAGGCAGACCCACCCGCGCCGCTGGCCTTTCTTGCACAGCGTTGAAATCCGCACTGGCGGCAGCACGCCCTTTCGCGATATGACAAAACGCGATTTTGCACACCAGCACGCGGGCCGAGCCATGAATTTCTTTTCTCGCTTTGGATATTTGGTCGCCGTTTTTTTTGTCGTTGCCCTATTCATCTCGGACGGAGTTGGCGCCGCATTTCATCTAAGCAGCGCGTTAACGGGCGTTTTGACGTTTTTGTTCTGGGGAGCACCGTGCATCTATTACGGCAGAACTCTCGACCAACCTGGAAAGCGGAGCTACTTCTTCGGGCTTCGCCTAGACTATTGGGGCTACGGGCTCATCGCCTTCGGACTCCTCGACGCCTATCTCAATTGGGGCAGCCTCGCGCGCAATTGGGTAGCAGCTGTCTAGGAGGGGGGACACGGCCGCCGGGGGAAGCTTCGAAACGAAAAGCGACGGTTATCTTGGGCGTTGGAGCGCAACATGCCTCGCCTGCAAGCATCCGGTTTGAGCCTGGACGCCCGGCGACGCCGGATTCTGTTCCGGTCCTGGCATCGCGGAATGCGCGAGATGGATCTTATTCTTGGCCGGTTCGCCGACGCCGAAATCGCCGGCCTTTGCGAGAGCGAGCTCGACGATTATGAACTCTTGCTGGAAGCACCGGACCGCGACGTTTTCAGCTGGCTTACCTTTGAGGCGGAAACACCGAGGTTATACGATACTCCTGTTTTAGGGAAAATCCGCGCCTTCCATAGCCATGCCGGTCCTATCCCTACATAAATTCCGCTTGCATTCAGGTTGCTGGCCCGGCGCTCCGCAAGAAGCTTTCGAATTGACCTTGTATCGTGACTGATCTCAAAGGCGTGGCCGCCGCACTCGGCAAGGGCGGCTCGCTCACGCTCTCCTCCGTGGCCGATGGCTTCGACGCCTTTTGTGCCGGTGATCTTACCCGCGCGCTTGCGAAAGACGCGGAAAGCCGGGCTGTCGCGCTCGTTCACGTCGCGCGCGATGGCCAGCGCGCCCGCGCCTTCGGCGAGGCGCTGGCGTTCGCCGCGCCGGACATCGAGCTCCTCGATTTTCCCGCCTGGGATTGCCAGCCCTATGACCGGGTATCTCCCAACGCCGCGATTGCAGCGCGGCGGATTGTCGTCCTCTCGCGGCTTGCCCGTTCGCGCTCCGCAGTTGAGCGTCCGCGCATCCTGTCCACCACGGTGAATGCCCTGGTCCAACGGGTGCCGGCTCTGAGCAAAATAGCGGGCGACACGTTTTCCGCCGCGCCGGGCAATGCGGTTGATCGCGACGCGCTTGTGAACTGGCTCGAAACCAATGGCTTTGCGAGGGCATCAAGCGTGCGCGACACTGGCGAATATGCCGTGCGCGGCGGCATCCTCGATCTTTTCCCGCCCGGAATGCCGCACCCCCTGCGCCTCGATTTCTTCGGCGATACGCTCGAATCGATCCGCGCCTTCGATCCCGAAACGCAACGCACCACCTGCCAGCTCCGCGCGCTCGATCTCGTGCCGATGAGCGAAGTGCAGCTCACCAGCGAATCGATCCGAAGGTTCCGCCAGGCCTATGTCGCGCATTTCGGCGCGCAGACGCGCGGCGACGCTCTCTACGAAGCCGTCAGCGAAGGCCGCCGCCATCAAGGTCTCGAACATTGGCTGCCGCTTTTTTTCGAAAAGCTTGACACACTATTCGATTATTGCGCCGGCGCCCCCTTGGTGTTCGATCCTCTCGCCGAAGCGGCGGCGAGCGAGCGTTTCGCGCAAATCGAGGATTACTTTGGCGCGCGGAAGAGTGCGCATGACGCAAATCCCAATCATTCGACCTATAAGCCGCTGCCGCCCAGCGCCCTTTATCTCGCGGAGCCCGAGTGGCGCGAGCGCCGCGCGGCACGCGTCGTATCTGTGTCGCCTTTCGCGGAGCCGGAAACCGGCAAAGGTCTTGTCGTCGAGTGCGGCGCAAAACCCGGCCGCACGTTCGCCGCCGAGCGCGCCAATCCAAACGCCAATGTCTTCAGCGCCGCCATCGGCCACGTGCGTGCTCTGCAAGCGGGCGGCAAGCGGGTTGTCCTCGCCGCCTGGTCGGACGGCTCGCGCGAGCGGCTCGCCCATGTCCTCGCCGACCACGGCTTTACCGGCACGGCGCCGGTGTCCTCGCTTGCGCAAGCCCTCGCGCTTTCGCCAGCCACGTTGGCGCTGGCGGTCATTGGCATCGAGCAAGGTTTCGAGGCGGCCGATCTCGCGCTTATCGGCGAACAGGATATCTTGGGCGACCGGCTGCTCGGCGGCCGCCGCAAGCCGCGCCGCGCCCAGGAATTTTTGACCGAAGCGGGGGCGCTCGCGGCGGGCGACATTGTCGTTCATGTCGATCACGGGATCGCCCGTTTCGCCGGTCTGAAGGCGATCGAAGCCGCCGGCGCGCCGCATGATTGCCTCGAGCTGCATTATGCCGAGGGCGCCAAGCTTTTTCTGCCCGTCGAAAATCTCGAGCTTTTGTCGCGCTATGGCTCGGAGGAGACGGACGTCGAACTCGACAGATTGGGAGGCGTTGGATGGCAAAAGCGCAAGGCGCGCATGCGCAAGCGCGTTCTCGATATGGCGGCGGGCCTGATCAAGATCGCCGCCGCGCGGCAGACCAAGGCGGCTCCGAAGCTGGTCCCGCCGGAAAATCTTTATGCCGAATTTTGCGCGGGCTTTCCCTATGAGGAAACCGACGATCAGCAGGCCGCGATCGACGCGGTTTTGGACGACATGGCGTCCGGCCGGCCGATGGACCGCCTCGTCTGCGGCGACGTCGGTTTCGGCAAGACCGAGGTTGCGTTGCGCGCGGCCTTCGCTGCCTCGATCGAAGGCAAGCAAGTGGCGGTGATCGTGCCGACGACGCTTCTCGCGCGTCAGCATTACAAGAATTTCGCCGCGCGCTTCGCGCATTTGCCGGTCAACATCGCGCACATGTCGCGGATGGCTGGCGCCGCCGGTCTCAAATCCGCCAAGCTTGGCGTCGCCTCGGGAGAATTCGATATCGTCGTCGGCACACACGCGGTGCTCGGCAAAGGGGTGAGCTTCAAGGATCTTGGTCTCGTCGTTGTCGACGAGGAGCAGCATTTCGGCGTCAAGCACAAGGAGCGCCTCAAGGAACTGCGCGCCGAGGTCCATGTCCTGACCTTGTCGGCGACGCCTATCCCGCGCACCCTTCAGCTTGCCCTGACCGGGGTGCGCGAGCTCTCGATCATCGCGACGCCGCCGGTCGACCGGCTGGCGGTCCGGACCTTTATATCGCCATTCGACGAATTGCTCGTGCGGGAAGCGCTGCTGCGCGAGAGATACCGCGGCGGCCAGAGCTTTTATGTTTGTCCGCGGATCGACGATATCGAGGAAGCAAGCGCCTTTCTGCGCCGGAATGTTCCGGAAGTAAAATTCGTGGTCGCGCATGGCCAGTTGGCGGCGAGCGAGCTCGAAGCCAGGATGGCGGCGTTCTACGACGGCCAATACGATGTGCTGCTTTCGACGGCGATCGTCGAATCCGGCCTCGATATTCCTGCCGCCAATACGCTCATCGTGCATCGCGCCGACATGTTCGGTCTCGCTCAGCTTTATCAATTGCGCGGCCGCGTCGGGCGCGCGAAAATCCGCGCCTATGCCCTGTTCACGGTGCCTCCCCACCGCACCATGACGGCGCAAGCCGAACGGCGTCTCAAGTTGCTGCATTCGCTCGATACGCTCGGCGCCGGGTTTGAGCTCGCGAGCCACGACCTCGATATTCGCGGCGCCGGAAATCTGCTCGGCGACGAACAGTCGGGTCACATCAGGGAAGTCGGCTACGAGCTCTATCAAGAGATGCTGCGCGAGGCGGTCGAAGCCTTGCGGGCGGGTATCGAGGAACCCGCCGAGGAGACCTGGTCGCCTTCGATCACGCTTGGCACGCCGGTGACTATCCCTGAGGATTATGTCGGCGATCTGCATCTGCGTCTTAGCCTCTACCGGCGCCTCGCGACGCTCGCATCGGACGCCGACATCGAGAGTTTTGCTGCGGAAATGATCGACCGCTTTGGGCCGCTGCCTGGCGAAGCCGAGGAATTGATGCAATTGGTCGCGATCAAGGTTTTGTGCCGCCAGGCGCACGTCGAAAAGGTCGAAGCGGGTCCAAAAGGGGTTATCGTCGCGTTTCGCGACAACTCCTTTGCCAACCCGCAAGGCCTTGTGCGCTATGTCGCGGAACAAGGCGCGCAAGCCAAGGTTCGGCCGGACATGAGAATCGTGTTCGTCCGCGCTTTCGAGACGAAAGCCGCCAGGCTGGAGGGCACGCGGCAAATTTTGCGCGCGCTCGCCGCCATCGCCTTGAAGAAAGCCGCATGAAGGGAGCGATCCGGAAAGCGAGCGCCCTTCCAGACAGGGAACCAAAAGATCGAAATGCGATCTCTCAGATTCAAACGTTCACAGCCCGGATGAGAGGTTGCCGGTCACATTCCGGGAGTTCCTGAGCCCAGAGATGCCGAACATTTGCGCCCCGCCGCACGCCCCTCGAGGTCGCCGGAAATCAAGCGCGGGCGGCGATGAGGCGCTGCCTTACAGGTGCGCGGCCTCTAAGGTTGGCTTGGCCGACTCAGCGGCCGCAGTTTCGCGGCGGAAAACGCAATCGAGCTCGATAAGTGTCACCCCCTCCTCGTGATCGAAGTTCGTTGGCCGCACCTGTCCGAGGACGAAACCTCTCTTGCTCATATAGTCAAGCGCCTCGGGCAAGGACCAAACGCCCCGATACAGGTGCACGATGGGAAGTTCGGCCTGAACGCCGGAAATCTCCTTGAGCGACTCGTGCGCCCCTTCGAGAACTTCACGGTCGAACCCTTGAGTGTCAATTTTCAAAAACACACGACGCCCTTTGAATCGTGAAAAGATATCGTCAAGCCTTTGCACTTCCACGATCTCTTCACGTAGAACTTTCGAATGTGCGTCGAAACGCAGTGCTTCCGGCGTCTGCTTAAGCAGCGAGCTGAACTCGGTATTTTCGCTGACCTTGATTGACGTTCGCGCTGGAGCAGATCCTAGGGCAAAATTATGGGCCTCCCAGGCGCCATCGCTGTCCGCTACGCTCTTCAACGTTTCGAACACGCTTTTGACGGGCTCAAAGGAGACAATGAGTCCGCGATACCCCTCGTCTCTCAAATCTCGGCCGAATTGCCCGATGTTGGCCCCCACATCGAGAACGACGTCTATTTTTCGCGATTCCAGAAATTTTCCGAGATGGGGGCTGCTCCGAATTTCCAGGCCCCTTCGCCAAAAATGCTTTTTCACCTGCCGTTTCACGAATTTTGACGCGATTCCTCGCATGATCGTTCTCCCTGCAACCCCTAGACCACATTATCTGACATCTGCATCTGACATCTGCTGGACCTTGGCGGAGCCAAGATGGCCGCTTTTGACGGATTTTGCCAATGGCAGTTCCGCGGCACGTGCTTTTGGCGGCAAAAGCCGAAGCTATTCGAAAGACCCTCAACAATCGGCTCTTCCATGCTATATAAGGCTCCAAGAACCGTGGTGCAGCAGATATTTTGGAGGCGTTTATGGCCAGCCCGCAATTCGCAGTCCTGTCGTTGACGGAAGCCGCCGCCGCCCGCGCTCGGAAACTCATCGCGTCCGCGGGACGGCCGGTCGCGGGGCTGCGGGTCGGGATCAAGAAGGGCGGCTGCGCCGGCATGACCTACACCATGGATCTTGCCGATGAAGTTCGCCCCGCCGACGAAGTCATCGAGGACCAGGGTGTAAAAATCCTCGTCTCGCCGAAGGATTTGATGTTCCTGCTCGGCACCAGGTTGGATTTCGAGGTCGATAGGTTGCAGGCGAGTTTCACCTTTCAGAACCCGAACCAGACGGGGGCGTGCGGCTGCGGCGAATCGGTTTCGATCGCGCCGGCGAGCGATGCCGGGGAAAAGGCCATTTAGCCCGCATTCGCCGGATGACGCACCAATTTGCGGCGCAACGACCGCGATTCAGCTGACATAATTGGCATGTTATTCCGGATCTGATGAGGCCGTCATGGAGAACCCGACGGGTGAATCAACTGATGGGGTTCTCAGGCTCGATTTCGACCGCAAAAGCGCTAAATATTCACCCCAGTTTGGGAGTCATCGCGGGAATCCCCGTTGAAAGCCAAGGGAATGATCAAATGAGAATGAAAGTTTGTGTTGCGCTCGCGCTGTTAGGCACGCCCTGCCTTACAGCTGTGGCGGCAAACGCTCAGTACTACAACCCTGGCCCGGCAATCGCGCTTGGTAGCATCGGTCAGGCGCCGTACGCATACCCGCCGCCGGTATACTATCAGGCCCCGGTGATTGTTTTGCCACCATTGGCGTACAGTCAATTTCAATTTTACAGCCGGTATAACCAGTATGCATATCCATCTTATTATGGCAACTGCTATGGGTGTTGACTGAAAATCTTCAATCGTGATGCGTTATTCGAATGGCGGAATAGCCAATAAGGTATTTCGGTTTAATTAGGCCACTTCCCATCCTGCCTCGTCACTAGGCCAGGTCGCAGGGAGATCAGAACATGGCGAATGAACGACTGCTTCGCCTGAAAACGGGAGCCATCGACGAAACAAGAGAACTATTCGGGATATTTATCTATCTTTGGGTTCTGTTGAGTTTGTTTTCCCTTCATAAAGCGCTCGTTTTGAATGAAGAGAGCCTGATTTACCATCAAGGGTTTGCTATTATCAATGCATTGGCCTTGGCAAAGGTCATCCTGGTCGCGGAGCTTTTTCATATCGGAGACAAACTAAAAAATAGGCCGCTCATCTATCCAATCATGTTCAAGTCTGCCGTTTTTG
>JBATYB010000015.1:0-3889 GCA_049673825.1 Methylocella sp.
CTCGTCGCGAGCGCGACCCAAGGCGGCCGGACGCTCATTGTCGTGATTTTGGGCGCACCCGATCTGCGCAGCCGCACGATGATGGCCGCGGCCTTGTTCGATCGCGGCTTTGCCGGAATAGACCGGCCGTCGAAGTCGCTCGCGGACCTTGCGGCGCAGACATCGACGAATAGCCCGGCGGCGGCGCCCGACATGCATCAAACGATCTGCGGCAAACGCGGCAAGGCGGTGGCGGCATTCAACGTAGAACTCGCCCGGCTGATGGCGCCGTTGCTCGCCGCCAAGGCCAGAGCCCCCGCGGCGTCGCCGCATTTTGGTCCGGCGGCAACTGAGGCCCTTGCCTCGTCCTTGCCGATGGCGCGGCGAATTGCCAAGGTGCCGCGTCCGGCGTTCGATCCCGTCCCTGTCTATGTCGGGGCGCCCGACGGCTATGCGGGACTCATCGCGCAAGCGCGGCCGGCCCATTCGCCGGTCGGCACCGCGCAACCACCCAGCATCGTCAGCGCCTATGCCCCCGCCACGCCGGGGACGGCGCTCCAAATCACGCCGCTCCCCCCCGATGCCGGAGCGCTGCCGATGAAGGGCGAGGCCAAGCATGCCAAAGGCGCCTTGACGCCCGATGTCCTCCCCCCACATCGCCTGGCGCGCGGCGAAACCGGCGGCACGGACCTGCTAGTTGCCCGCAAGACGACCAAAAAAACATCCCATAAGGCATCACATAAGGCATCAAAAAAAGCGCAAGGCAAAGCCCATGGAAGGAAAGCCAGCTTCGCCAAGGCGAGCGTCCACAAACATTCGAAAACCGCGGCAAAATTCGCCAAAAAGGCGCACCGCACCGCGCATCTCCCGGCGAAAGCCACGGCGCATGCCGGCAAGCCGAAGAGCAAGACGCCGGAGAAGCACGCGACGCGATGAGCTCTTGATCATGTCTTGCACGCCGCGCCGCCGCCGATGACCCTGCGGCAAAAAAGGCCGCCCGCGCCTTTCCCGCTGACCATCGTCACCGGTTTTCTTGGGGCCGGCAAGACGAGTCTCTTGAACGCCCTGCTGCGCGATCCGGCGCTCGCCCGCACCTTGGTGATAGTCAACGAATTCGGCGAAATCGGCCTCGATCATCTCCTCGTCGAGCGACTGGACGGCGACATGCTGGTGATGACTTCGGGCTGTTTGTGCTGCTCGATTCGCGGCGATCTCATTGCGGCCTTGGAAGATATTTTACGCCGCCGCGACAATGGCCGGATCGCGCCGTTTCAAAGGGTCATGATCGAAACGACTGGCCTTGCCGACCCGGCGCCGGTTCTGCACACGATCATGGCGCATCCCTATCTCATGCTGCGGTTCCGCGTCGACGGCGTCGTCACCTTGGTCGATACGGTAAACGGAAACGCGACCCTGGACGCGCATGAGGAGGCGGTGAAGCAGGCGGCCATGGCCGACCGGCTCGTCCTCAGCAAGACCGATCTTCTGACGGCGGGCAGCGGCTCCCTGCGAGATCTTCGTGCGCGCCTGAAAAAACTCAATCCCGGCGCGGTTTTGCTCGACGCCGCGAAAGGCGAAGCCACGGCCGGTGCGCTTCTCGATGCCGGAATCTACGATCCGGATCGAAAAATTCCCGATGTGCGGCGCTGGTTGAACGCGGAAGCTTTTGCCGCGCACGAAGCGGATGACCATTCCGCACACGTCCCCCGCCACCCTCACGGAGACGGTAGCCAAGGCGAAGGCGAAAACGGCGACGTAAACCGGCACGACGCCCGCATTCGCGCCTTCTGCATGCGCCACGAGGCGCCGCTGGCGCCGGCCGCCCTCGATCTCTTCCTTGAATTGCTGCGCAATGCGCACGGGCCGAAGCTCCTGCGTGTCAAGGGTATCGTGGCGCTCGGCGACGATCCCTTGGCGCCGGTCGTCATCCAAGGCGTGCAGCATGTGTTTCACCCGCCGCTGCGGCTTCCGGCCTGGCCTGACGCCGATCACGGCACCCGCATGGTTTTCATATTGCGTGACATGGAACCCTCTTTCGTCGAAACCTTGCGGCAGGCGCTGACGGGCCTCGTCGAGCCCGGCGCGGCACTCGCCGCCAATCCCCTCGCTCCGCCCAAAGGTGGTCTGCTCGCTTGAAATCGTGCTTCCAGGGGATATTTATTGAGGCAACGGGAATGACGTAAGGAAAGGCGTGGCGCAGCGGCTCGACAAATGGCTTTGGTTTGCGCGTGTGGCTAGAACCCGGAGCCTCGCGGCGCGGCTTGTCGCCGAGGGCCATGTGCGCCTCAATGCGCGGCGGATCGAAACCCCGGCCAAGGGCGTCGGACCGGGAGATGTCCTGACAATCGCGCTGGAGCGGCAGGTGCGGGTTCTCAAGGTCGTGGCTCCCGGCGCGCGCCGGGGCGGCTTTTCCGAAGCTTCTCTCTTGTTCGAGGAATTGTCGGACCCGGGGATTTGTCCCCCGCCCGGCCCTACGAATGGTCCCATTTAAGAACTTGAGCATTCCCCAGACAGCGCCGCGGAAGCATCCGGCTTCTTGCAAAAATCTTGCAAAAATCCTTGGACTATTCGGACCAACAGCGCTAAAACAAACCATCCACATGGAATAGATCGAGTGCGGCACTCCGGGCGTCGTCAAGGTGCCGCGCGGGCGAAGGCGCGTTTCTGGAAAGTTTTGGAAAGACCGTGATACCATGGAGGTCCGGTCCATGGCGCCGTTCTCGACTTCGCGCTATGTCAATGGGATGGCACGTCGAGAGCGGGACCGGCGGTTATTCTCCATGCCCCTTGGCATTGACCCGTTGACCGGCCGCGCTGGCGATGCGGCGCTCGCGCGCGAAGGAAAATGATCATGACCTATGTCGTCGTCGAAAACTGCATCAAGTGCAAATACATGGATTGCGTCGAAGTCTGCCCCGTGGATTGCTTCTACGAGGGCGACAATATGCTTGTGATCCATCCGGATGAATGCATCGACTGCGGCGTCTGCGAGCCCGAGTGCCCGGCCGAGGCGATCAAGCCGGATACCGAGCCGGGGCTCGAAAAGTGGCTTAAGCTTAACCTCGACATGGCGCGGTCCTGGCCGAATATCACGATTAAGCGCGATGCCCCCCCGGATGCCAAGACGTTCGACGGCACGCCCGGCAAGCTAGAGGCTTATTTTTCTCCAAATCCAGGCCAGGGAGACTAGCGTGGGTCCCGATCAAGCGGAACCAATTGATCGGTAGGGACTCGCTCAAAATCAAGGAGTTGGAGCACGTCCTGATTGAAGAAGGCGAGCGACTCTTGCGGGACATGCGCCAACGCCGCGGTTCTGTCCGGCCGGTTGCCGCGATCGTGTAAAAAATCCGGCGCATAGGCGGGAAGCGGGGTTGAAGGTTCCCGCGCGCAGCATATCTTTTGATCTTTGCTGCTTTTTGTGCCACACTGTTCCCTGGCGGCCGTCAAATGGGGGAATTTGCGGTCTCCCGTCGTCCGCGTCTTGGAGGCTTCAAGGGCGCGGGGACAAGAGTTCGCTGACGGCGCGGCCGAAAATATCTCGTTGCGTCAATCCGGCCAAGTCATGGACGGACGATCGTCGTTGAGAAGCATCCCGCTTCGCGCCTCTCCAGGGCCGAAATTGAGAGTTTCCGAACGGCTGAGGGTTGGTCCGCCGTCGAGAGCCGTCTCGTCTCCAAAGCGGGACAGGAAGAAGGAGCGCGCTTGTTATGGCGTCTGTCAAGAAGACCATGAAATCGTCCAAGACAAAACAGGCGAATAAGACAAAACAGGCGAAACAGCGGGGAACCGCCAAGGCAAAAGCGTCGAAACAATCCGCCGTGCTCAACGCCAAGCGGGGCGCCGCCGCGCGGGCGCTTGCTTCCAAGAAGCTAGCAGCCAGCAAACCCGCGCACAAAACGAAAACAAAAAC
>JBATYB010000016.1:0-8262 GCA_049673825.1 Methylocella sp.
ATACCGCTTTGGAGCGTCATGCGATAGGGGGAATCATGTGGAAATTGGTCGTTGCAGGAATCATTGGGTCGATTGCAACCACATTGGTAACAGCCGTCTTGGCTGTAGTTACAAACTTTGGCGGCTATCTGGCAGGAATCTCAATTGATAAAGCCGCAGACTTAGTTGTCGATAGCTTCCACGTCACCCTCAGGGAAGGAAGCACATCAAACCGTTCAGATTTCAGTGCCAAGTGCCTAGAACACGAAATAATTGTCGGCGGCCTATGCATCATTGAAAGCGGGGATGGTGCTCTTCAAAATCAAGGGACTACAAAAGATGGTAAGGGATATGTCTGTACATATAGTAGGCGCGCTGATCCTGCTCCTACCGGGGTAAACGGAAAAATTTTTGCGGCGTGCCTGGGCCTTAATTTGAAACGTACGTCGCAATCAAACTGAGACACTACCTTAGGATAGGTTGCGAGATACTCTAGCAATTCGCCACGCGCGTGGCTACCCTTGCCTTGGCACAGGTTGAACTCAACGCCCGCCGCGGAAAGGCTTCAGAGCGAGGTACCTCCCGCGCCGCCAAATCGCACCGAAACCACTGTTCACTCCGTCGGGCCGGCGCGGGTCGCTCTGCGTGACATGACGGTCGAGGAAGACTTGGGCGCGGCCATGGTCAGCGGTCGGCATTTTGCGCGCCATGTCGTGCAAGCTCCTCTGGAAATCGTTCCACAATTCGAACAGCGACTTGATCTTGTATAACGGACCGACCTTGCAATCCGAGGCGGCGATCGTCTCCGGCCCCAAATTCTCGGGCGCGTCCAAGTTCAGGACGCGCTCCAGCGTGGGCGCCGCCTCCACCCGCGCGGTCAGGGGCGCGCCAAGCTCGAAGCGGTGACGCAGCGTATTGATCACCGAGGCGTGGTCGAACGGCGTCGCGCCGTCCTCGGGGTAATTGTCGCTCGGCCGCAGAATCGTGCGGGGCCGGATATAGGGCGAGGCGATCACGGCGGGAACGCGAACGCCGTAACGATCAAAGGCGAAACGATTGGGATTGTGGCCCACAACCAAACCCGGCGGAACCGCCTTGGGCGGCGGCGCATGATCGTAACAGCCGCCATGTTCGTCGAAGACGATGACGAGCATCGTCTTCTTCCACGCTTCCACATTGCCACGCAACGCATTGTACACCGTGGCGACGAGCTGGTCGCCAAAGCAAACGACATGCGGCGGATGCATATCGTTGGGCAAATTGAACTGCGGCGGAAACAAGCGTATGTCCGTATAATAACGCGGCTCGATGAAGGAATAATTCGGCAAGACGCCTTCGCGCGCGTGTCGCAGGAAGGTCTCGAACATGTGGAAATTCTGTGCTTTTCGAATAAGCTCCGACAGTGTCAACGTCTGCGGAACGTCGTGGTGGTAAAGCGCCCAGCTGGGCTTGGATGGCGCCCTGTCAAAGGAGCCGAACACCGTCGGCATCCCGAAAAACAGCGCTTTGGGGTTATTGTTTTCGTAACCATCGGCCGTTCCCGTATGCACGAAAAATCTGTTCGGCCACGTCTGGCAGGGCGCGGAGGCGAACCACGAATCGCAGACCGCGAATTCGCGCGCAAGCGTCGCCAGCGCCGGCACATCCCGGTCTGGCTTGTAACGGCTCATGATCTGCCGGGCATCGTTTCCGGCGCGCGACGGACGCTTGGGGTCGGTATAACTATCGACGAAGCCGCTCATATCCGCGACGGCGGCGTCGCGCGGCGGATAGGGTTCGCCCCCGTGCAGCTGGCCGGAACCGAAAATCTGCACATTGATGTCCTGCCAGAGTTCTCCGGGATCGGGGTTTGGGACGGATAAACCGGCCACGTCGCCGCCCGGCGTCTCGGTCAGCGGCCAGACCTTGCCCGAGCGGTCCTTGTTGGATTCGCTTCCGTCCACGCCGTCGAAATCCTTCGATTTCGGGTAGAGGGTCCCGAGCAGATTGTCGAAGGAGCGATTTTCCAGCATCAGGACAACGAAATGCTCTATTGATTGTAAGCTCGTCATGGCAATCTCCCCGGCGGCCGGCGACCATCGCCGCGCTGCTTCACGTAATCCGGCGGATGCCGCAAAATGGTGCAATCGCACGGCGCCGGCAACTGAATGCACGGTCACTGTAATACTATGAAGTAGGATCACTCCTCAACTCGAATTTGCGGATTTTATGCCGCGTGGCAGAGCGCGTCCGTGCGTCTTTCCAAGAGGGCGGCTACGCATTTCGGTCCGCGAAAAACCGGCTGGAGACCCAACGCAATGGAAAAATTCACATCCCTTACCGGAATCGCGGCGCCGCTCGACATCACCAACGTCGATACCGACATGATCATCCCAAAACAATATCTGAAAACAATCAAGCGCACCGGCTTGGGCAGCGGGCTGTTCGCCGAGCTCCGCTACACGGAGGATGGAACCGAAAATCCCGAGTTCGTCTTGAACAAGAAGGCCTATCGCGAAGCCAAAATTCTTGTCGCGGAAGCTAATTTCGGTTGCGGCTCCTCGCGCGAGCATGCTCCCTGGGCGCTCCTCGACTTTGGAATCCGCTGCGTCATCTCGACGAGCTTTGCCGATATTTTCTATAATAACTGCTTCAAGAACGGTATTCTTCCGGTCATTGTCTCGCCGGAAAACCTCGCCAAGCTCATGGATGACGCCAAGCGCGGCGCCAATGCGACGCTCTCGATCGATCTCGAAGCCCAGGCAATTCGCGGCCCCGATGGCCGCGTTGTAACCTTCGAGCTCGACCCTTTCCGCAAACATTGCCTCTTAAACGGTCTCGACGATATCGGCCTGACCCTGCAAAAGACCGCGAAAATCGAAGCTTTCGAGGCCAAGGCGGCGGCGGAACGCGGCTGGCTCTGACCGGCGTCCGTGAAAAAAGCGTGGCGCGGGGCAGCGGCCGATGCTATATGAGTTGCGGGACAGCGTCGAAACCTGTTCGTGGCGAGGAACCGTAGGCGCAGCTAATCGCAACGCTTATATGGAGAGGCAGAGGCTGACATGACTTGGACGACCCCCGTTATCACCGAGATCTGCATCGGCATGGAAGTGACGAGCTATCTTTCCGCCGAGATCTGACGGCCTCGGCTCGCCACCTCTTTAAGAATTTTATGATCGGCGCGCGCCTTGCGCATTCTCGTCCTGGGTTCGGCGGCCGGCGGCGGCGTTCCTCAATGGAACTGTCTCTGCCCGGTCTGTCGGCTTGCCTGGGCCGGCGATAGGCGCGTCAAGCCGCGCAGCCAATCGAGCCTCGCCATCAGCGCGGACGGCGAGCGTTGGCTGCTCTTGGATGCGTCGCCGGATCTCCGCCAGCAAATCATCGCTTCGCCGTGCCTGCACCCGCGCGGCGCGAAGCGGCATTCGCCGATCGGGGCCGTCTTCCTCACCAATGCCGACGTCGATCATCTCGCCGGGCTTTTGACTCTCCGCGAGCGACAACGTTTCGCCGTCTTTGGAAGCCAGGCCACCTTGGCGCAGACGGGCGGGGGGATCTTTGGCGTTTTGGACGCGGATCTCGTCGATAGGCGGGCGAGCGGGCTCGATACGCCCGCGGACACCGGTCTCGGCATCTGGGTCACGCCGTTCGCGGTGCCGGGAAAAGTTCCTCTTTATCTCGAAGGCGAGAACGTCGCGGTCGGCGCCGAAAGCGAGGCGACCGTCGGGGTCGAGCTTAGCGACGGCGCCAAGAGCTTTTTCTACGTGCCGGGCTGCGCCGAGATCAACGAAGGATTGATAAAGCGGCTCGCCGGGGCCGCGCTCGTTTTCTTCGACGGCACCACTTTCACGGACGACGAGATGGCAAATCTGGGCTTGTCCAAGAAAACCGCGCGGCGCATGGGCCATGTGGCGATGAGCGGCGAAAAAGGCTCGCTCGAGCGGCTTGCGTCTTGCGCGATCGGGCGCAAGATCTATGTTCATATCAACAATACGAACCCGGTTCTGATCGAGGATTCGCCGCAACGCGCAGCCGTCGAGCGTGCCGGTTGGGATGTCGCCTATGATGGCATGGAGATCTGCCTGTGAGCAGCCCCAAACAGGTTCTGACCAGCGCCGAGCTCGAAGCCCGGTTGCGCCAAATCGGGGCCGAGCGCTACCATAATCTGCATCGGTTTCACCAGCGTCTGCACAGCGGCCAATGCAGATACGAAGAAGTGCAAGCCTGGGCGCTCAACCGTTATTATTATCAGGCGATGATCCCGATCAAGGATGCGACGATTCTGACCCGGATGTCGGATGTCCGGGACCGCCGGCACTGGCGCAAGCGCATCGAGGATCATGACGGCCGCGAAGAAGGCGACGGCGGCATCGAGCGCTGGCTGAAGCTCACCGATAGCCTGGAGTTTTCGCGCGATTATGTGACCTCGACGCAAGGCATATTGCCGGGCACGCGTTTCGCGGTCGAGGCCTATGTCGAATTCTGCCGCGCGCGGAGCCTGCTTGAGGCGATCGCCTCGTCCCTCACGGAATTGTTTTCGCCCGCCATCATCAACGAGCGGGTCGCGGGCATGCTTGCCCATTATGATTTCGTCAGCAAGGAAACGCTCGCATATTTTTTGCGGCGCCCGGTGCAAGCCAAGCGCGACAGCGAATTCGCCCTCGATTACGTGAAGCAAAACGCCGCGACTCGCGCCGGGCAAGAAGCCGTCCTCGCCGCCCTCGAATTCAAATGCTCGGTGCTTTGGGCGCAGCTCGATGCCCTTTGGAGCGCTTATGTCGATCGCGCCGTCCCGCCTGGCGCCTGGATGCCTGGATCCGAGACCACTCATGGTCAAGCGGCATGACGGGAACAGGCCACCCAGATATCGTGTGGAAACCGCGCCTGCTGCGCGGCGTCAGGTTGAAATACGACGAGACGCGGGGCGAATGGCTGCTGCTTGCGCCCGAACGCGTGATCAAGGCCGATGCCATCGCGGCCGAGATTTTGAAACGCTGCGACGGAACCGCCACCTTCGCGGCGATCGTCGACGATCTCGCCGCTGAATTTTCCGCCGACCGCGCAAGGGTCGAGACGGACGTGCGAGCGTTGCTGGAAGAGCTCGCGGCCAAGCGAATAGTGGATTTGTGACCGCCTTGCCACGGAAACATGCCGCGCCTGTCGCGCTTCTCGCCGAGCTGACGCATCGCTGTCCTCTCGGCTGCCCCTATTGTTCCAATCCGCTCGTGCTCGATCCCCGCGAGGACGAACTTGGCACCGGGGTCTGGAAGCAGGTTTTTTCGCAAGCCGCGGCCCTTGGCGTTCTGCACGCGCATCTTTCCGGCGGCGAACCGGCGGCCCGGCACGATCTCGCCCTAATCGTCGCGCATTGCGCGAAAGTGGGCCTTTACACCAATCTCATCACCTCGGGGATCGGCCTCACGCAGGATCGTATCAAGGAACTCGCCGGTGCCGGGCTCGACCACGCGCAGCTTTCGATTCAGGATTCCGACGCGCCATCGGCCGACCGGATCGCGGGCTATAAGGGCGCCTTCGCCCGTAAGCAGGCGGTCGCGGAATGGATCGCGCAAGCGGGACTGCCGCTCACCGTGAACGCCGTCATTCACCGCGCCAATATTTGTCGCGCGGGCAAAATGGTGGAGCTTGCAGTCGCGCTCGGCGCCCGCCGGGTCGAAATCGCGCATACCCAATATTACGGCTGGGCGCTCGCCAATCGCGCCGCGCTCATGCCTTCGCGGGCCGAGGCGGAAGCGGCGATCGCCGAGGTCGAAGCGCTCAAAAAGACCTATGCCGGGGTAATCGTCATCGACCATGTGATCCCCGATTATCACGCCCGTTATCCGAAGGCCTGCATGGGCGGGTGGGCCAAACGCGGGTTAAATATTACCCCGTCGGGCAAAGCGCTGCCTTGTCACGCGGCGGAAACCATTCCGGATCTGGTTTTCTGGAACGTGCGCGATCGTTCGATCGAGGACATCTGGACAAATTCGCCCGCTTTCAATGCGTTCCGCGGGACGGATTGGATGCGGGAGCCGTGCCGCTCCTGCCCGCGCAAGACGATTGATTATGGCGGCTGCCGCTGCCAGGCGCTTGCGCTGACCGGCGACGCGCGGGAGGCGGACCCCGTGTGCCACCTTTCGCCGCATCATGATAAGGTCCTAAAAGTCGCCGTGCTCGCGGCGCAAGGCGAAGACGCGGGCGGCGCGGCCGCCTATAGCTACAGGCGGATGAAATTGCGCGAGCCGGCGTAAGGGCTCTTTTCGCTTGCGCGATGAGACCGAATGAGGGCGTTCTCTAGTGGAAAAGCCAGTCAAACCTTGGAAAACGGGCTCAACCCGCCTATATTCACGGAGCTGCGGTGGCCGACTCCGCAGGGCCGGGCTGAAGCGTCCGGCAGGAGACGAAAGCGATGGCGGACGCGGTGAAAGGTCCGGTCGACCTGCCCCAAGACCTCCAATCTACCTCGCTCGACGACAAATACGATCTGACGAAACGGCAAATCTTTGTCTCCGGCCCGCAGGCGATCGTCAGGCTCCTCCTCATGCAGAAGGAGCTCGACCGGCGCAATGGGCTAGCCACGGCCGGATTCATCTCGGGCTATCGCGGCTCGCCGCTCGGCGGTCTCGACCTGAATTTCTTGCGCGCCAAGCGCCCGCTCGATGCCGCCGGCATCCTGTTTCAGCCGGGCCTCAACGAGGATCTCGCCGCGACCGCCATATGGGGGGCGCAACAGGCCGAGATGCGCGGGGAAGGCAAGTGAGACGGCGTCTTCGCGCTCTGGTACGGCAAGGGTCCGGGCGTCGATCGCAGCGGCGATGTCCTCCGCCACGCCAATCTCGCGGGCACCTCGAAATATGGCGGCGTGCTTGCCCTCATGGGCGACGATCACACCGCCGAATCCTCGACGACCGCGCATCAATCCGAGTTCAACTTCGTCAATGTGATGATGCCGGTCCTGTCGCCGGCTGGCGTGCAGGAGATCGTCGATTACGGGCTTTACGGCTATGCGATGAGCCGTTTCACCGGCACCTGGGCCGGTCTCAAATGCTTGAAGGATACCGTTGAATCGACGGGCTCGATCGACGTCTCGCTCGATCGCGTGAGGCCGATCGTTCCGGCCGGTTTCGTCATGCCGCCCGGCGGCCTGAATATTCGCGCGGGCGACACTGTCCTCGATCAAGAGAAGCGCCTGCAGAATTTTAAGCGCGACGCCATGCTCGCCTGGCTCCGCGCCAATCGCTTGAATAGGATCATCACCTCCGGCGGTCCCCACCCGAAAATCGGCGTGATAACGGCGGGAAAATCCTATCTCGACGTGCGTCAGGCGATGGACGACCTCGGGATCGACGAGATTGCGGCGAACCGGCTCGGCTTGCGGCTCATGAAACTCGCCTGCACATGGCCGATCGAGCCGTTGGGCCTTCGCGAGTTTGCGGGCGGGCTCGAATTGATTATCGTCGTCGAGGAAAAACGATCGCTGATCGAAGTCCAGCTGCGCGAGGAGCTTTACGGCTCGCCGAGCCAACCGGTCTGCGTCGGCAAGAAGGACGAAGAGGGGAACTGGCTGTTTCCGGTCACCGGCGCGCTCGATGCCAACGACATCGCGATCGCGATCGGCCGCCGCCTGTTGCGGTTCACCGGCGGCGAGGATCTCGAACAGCGGGTGCGAAAGCTCGAACGCGCGCAGGCCGCGCTCGCCATGGCCGGGGAGGTTACCACCCGCACCCCTTATTTCTGTTCCGGCTGCCCGCACAACACGTCGACAAAAGTGCCCGATGGCATGCGTGCCTATGCCGGGATCGGCTGCCATTACATGGTCCAATGGATGGATCGCTCCACCGAGGGCTTTGCCCAGATGGGCGGCGAAGGGGCGAACTGGATCGGCGAGGCGCCTTTCTCGAAACGGGCGCACGTGTTTCAGAACCTCGGCGACGGCACTTACGATCATTCCGGCATCCTCGCGCTCCGCTTCGCCGTCGCCTCCGGCGTTAACATCACCTACAAGATTCTTTTCAACGACGCGGTGGCGATGACCGGCGGCCAGCGCCTTGAGGGCGGACTGACCGTCGAAATGATCGCGCGTCAAGTTGCCGCCGAAAACGTGACGCACATCGTCGTCGTCACCGACGAGCCGAACAAATATCCGGCCGCCACGCGATGGCCGGGGGGGCTGACCGTCAAGGACCGCCGCGAGCTCGACAGCGCGCAGCGCGAGCTTGCCGCGGTTCCCGGCGTAACCGTGCTCATTTACGATCAGACTTGCGCGGCGGAAAAACGCCGCCGCCGCAAGAAGGGAGAGATGCCGGA
>JBATYB010000017.1:0-3856 GCA_049673825.1 Methylocella sp.
GCATCAAAGTGCCGATGGCGAAGAACTACATCGACAACCTATCCGAGGGAGCCCGCAAGGGCATGCAGGAAAGGGCCGAACAGGGCATCTGGCCGACCAAAACGCCGCTCGGCTATTGCAACACCATCGGCACGGACGGCAAGAAGATCATCGCGCTCGACACGGCTGTCGCGCCCATCGTGGCTAAATTGTTCGACTGGTATGCCAGCGGCGGCATTTCGTTGAAGGAATCGGCCAAGAAGGCGCAGGCGGCGGGCCTGGTCCATGGCAAGAGCAGCGCGAAAGTGCCCGTGAGCACCGCGCGCACGATCCTGCGCAACAGACTTTATACCGGCCAGTTCGAATGGAATGGCAAGCTGATCCAAGGCAAGCACGAACCGCTCGCCTCGATCGACCCGTGGGAACGGGTTCAAGGCACGATGGACGGACGCCGCGCCAAGAAATCCAAGCGCGGCAAGCACGACTTCGCCTTCTCCGGGCTAATCGCCTGTCATGCCTGCGGCTGCGCGGTGGTCGGCGAGATCAAGAAAGAGCGCTACGTCTATTATCATTGCACCGGATACGCCGATAAGTGCCAGGGCAACCCGGCTTCCCGCCGCCGTCGCCATGTGCGCGAGGAGGTGCTGGAAAATCAGTTCACCGAGCTTCTGGGACTTCTGAAGTTCGACGACGAGGTGCTGGAGTGGGTGCGCGATGCGCCGCACGCCAGCCACGCCGGCGAGCGGCGCGAGCACGATGAAGCCATCAAGCGGCACCAAGCCGAGTACAAACGGTTTCAGGATCGCATTCATGCCATGGATGTTGACAAGCTTCACGGCCTCGGCGACAGCCTTCTTCGATAAAATGTCGAACCAGTGGCGCGAGGAGCAGAATCGCTGCCTGCGCGAGATCGACCGGCACTAGTCAGCCGAGCAGTCCTGCTTGGACGAGGGTGTGCAGATTCTCGAGCTGGCGCGCAACGCCCCGCGGCTGTGCGGGCGGCAGGAACCGCGCCAGAAACGCCGCTTGGTCAACTTCGTGCCATCGAACTGCACCTGGGAGGACAGCGAGGTGGTCGCCACCTTCCGCCAACCATTTGATTTGTTAGCGGAAACCACGGCCATCGCAGCCCGGTGTGGGGCGGGGAACACGGCCAATTCGGCGAACGTTGAGAATTGGCTGGGGGACCTGGATTCGAACCAAGATTGACGGAGTCAGAGTCCGCTGTTCTACCGTTGAACTATCCCCCACCCGCTCCCGCAAAAAGCCAAGACTTTAGCCGAGGCGTGGTCTAGTTGCTGCTGCCCGGACTGTCAACGCTTGCCACGCGCCATCCTGTCCTTCCGCCGCACGTCCTCTAAGATGGGGTGGCGGCGGTTCCGTTCAGTGGGTTGGCTGGATCCCACCGGTAGCGCAATGTCTCGAAACGCATGCCGAGCGCATCAACGAGCACGAGCCTCCCGACAAGCCCGTCGCCGAACCCGACGATTTCGCGGATAACTTCCAGGGCCATCATCGCGCCAAGGATGCCGGTCAGGGCGCCGAGCACCCCCGCCTCGGAACAAGCCGGCACCGTCCCCTCTGGAGGCGGCTCCGGATAAAGGCAACGGTAAGTTGGATTGGGTTCGCCGAAGGGACCGTTTTCATAAGGCCGCAGAACCGTCAGCGCGCCGTCGAAGGCGCCGACCGCGGCGGTGACCAGCGGACGCTTTTCGTAATAGCAGGCGTCGGACACGGCATAGCGAGTGGCAAAATTGTCCGAGCCATCGGCGACGACATCGAAAGAGGCGACCATGGCGCCGGCGTTATCCGCGGTGAGCCGCGCGGGCAGCGCGGTGACCTTGACGTGGGGATTCAATCTTTCGATCGCCGCTTTCGCGCTTTCGACCTTGGCGCGGCCAATATCCGCCGTGCCGTGCAGAACCTGACGCTGAAGATTCGACAGCGAGACTTCGTCGTCGTCGAGAACGCCGATCTCGCCGATGCCCGCCGCCGCGAGATATTGAATGAGCGGCGATCCGAGACCCCCCGCGCCTATGACGAGCACCCGTGCGGCCTTCAGCCTCTGCTGGCCAGGTCCGCCGACACCGTGCAGCACGATATGGCGCGCGTAGCGCTCGATTTCCTCGGGCGAAAACATGGTCGCGGTTCGCAGCGATTTTCCGTTCCGGGGCATCGGCAAGGAGCATCTTCAAGCGCGGTGGGGTCCGGTCCGGCTTGAACGACAATTAGGCACCATCCGGCCAGCGGACGCAACTGGCGAACTCGCGTTCTGGCACGCTTTATCCCATCAACCTTGTGATTTATATAAGCTCCTTTTTTATCGTTTCGTCGATCGCGAGGCGCGATCCCCTCTGTGGGTATCGGTTGTCTGCCGGAAGGCGAACCGCGTGTAAAACGCATAGGAAAACGCCCGGCCCCGGCATGTTTCCCTACGCCAATTCGATCACTCGGGCATGACTTCCGGTTTGTTATTGGGAAACTTGGCGATGGTCGCCTCGTCTACGTTTAGGTGCTGCGCGACCAATGCCGGTGGCGTATGCGTCACCCAGTCGGACAGCGAAACATCCGCATAATAGGCGCTTCTGAACACTTCGAGAAACTGTAGGTCGGTGTCGCCGACGTTCTTGATGTAATGCCCGTTGCTTCGCCTCACGTAGCCGATGTCGCCCGGGTTGAAGTCCATCGTGACGGCTCTTGGCCCGGAGTCGAACACGGTCATGCGCCCCTTGCCCTTGATCCAATATTGCCATTCATCGGCATTGGGATGCCAATGCATCTCCCGAAGTCCGCGCGGACGCAGGGTAACCAGCGCGGCGGCAACCGTCTTGGAGACGATGAAATTGCCGCTGTCGGCAATCCGCACCTCGCCGCCCCTCGTCTGCCGCGTAGGCGCACTCGATCCGAGCGGGAAGGTGAATGGATGCGGAGGAGAACCCATTTTTCCCTTCACCGCGGCCTGATCCGTGGCCAGCGCGCCGGGCCGCTTGCCTTGGAAAATGTAAAGCTGGTGGAGCGGAACCTTCGAGAAGGCTTCAACCGGAACGCCGAAATTCTCAGCCAATATGTCCGGCGGCGTGTGCGCAAACCAATCCGTGAGCAAAAGGGTGTTGTATTCCGTGGCCTTGCCATCGTCGAAACACAAGATGAACTCACACCCATCCGGCCCAAGCCCCTGCAGCGAATGCGGCAGGCCCGCGGGGAAGTACCAAAGATCGCCTTCTTTCACGTCGGCGACGGAAGCCCGGCCCATTTCATCGAGAATCGTGATCCGGCAGTTGCCAGAGGACATAAAGCCCCACTCGGCCGCCAGATGCCAATGCATCTCCCTAATACCCCCGGCGGTGAGCCGCATGTCGACGCCGGAGATGGTGTCCGCGATCGCAAAGTCGGCCTGCGTCACCTGGCGTGCCCAGCCGCCGTCCTGAATGCGCTTCGGTGCATTGTTGAACGATGCCCAAAAGAGCGGCATGTCGCTGACATCGGTCGGTGCCGGAAACTGCGCCGACGGAAATTGGCTGCCGATCGCCGGATTCTGCGGGCCCGGATCGGTGAGGCTGGCCGGATTACCCTTGGTGTTGACGGCGCCCTGCGGCGGCTCATCCGGATTGCCGAAGGAGGCCGCCCGCGCCGTCGTCGCCACAGGGGCAACCGAACCTGCTGCCGTGGCGGCCAATATGTTGCGTCTTGAAATCATGTTGCGTTCCTTTCGATGTTGGCAGTCATGCCAAGTCTCGTCGATCATAACCGATAAGCCCGGTCTCTTGATCCGATGAGCCGCCGGACAGAGCAACAGCTTTCGGCGCCGGCTCCCCGACACCGTTTGATGCCGCCGGAGAACGTGCGTCTCTTCGGACCCTCTGGGACGGCCTCGGCT
>JBATYB010000018.1:0-6888 GCA_049673825.1 Methylocella sp.
GCCGCATGCTCCGCGAATCAACGACGTGCTGCATCGAGTCACGTTTGCGGCCGTTTGGAAATCCCCGGAATCAGGTTCTCGGGCGGTTGGTATGATTCAGCAGATTCAACTTCTTTTCGGACGGATACTGAGGACGCCGGTGCAGCCCTTCCTTAATGCCATCCCGATTGCAGAGAAAAAATGATCGCCGCCTGATCACTGTCAGAAAGCCAAACCCGAGCAATCTCCAGACGCCGTCCGTCAGATCAAATACCAGATCCTCCATCTCCATGCCGACGGTTACGCCGGCTTCGCCAGTCTCTACAGCCTGGTCGCAAGAGCAGCGCGGCGAAACTCATCGGCGTCGCCTATTGGCCGCGCGCTAGGAGCAACCCGATAACTTGCATGGTGACAAAAATCCTAGGTCAAATTCTGAGACGCCGGGTATTTGACCGGGAGTCAACTTCCAACCCCTCCCCGCCCACCGCCACAAGGGATTTCGTCAAACCATACACGATCTCGCTATGGATCGATGAAGTTGGGAAAAGCGCGGCAAACTGCCTGCGGTCGAGTAAATAATTCGACTGCACCATGCGCATCGCCTCATCGACGCTCGCGGCGCGACTCCAGAAGCCGAGGTCACGCCTCAAAACCAACCGGTAGCGGAACTGCTCGGGGAGCCAGTGGAAGAACGGCGTGCGATTATGCGGCTCGATCGGAAATCCCCAATAAGGCGTCTGTACATAATGCAGCCGCGCGACGCGGCGCACCTCTCCCGCCATGGCACACATATCGGGCCAGCGGCCTACATGCTCGATGACGGAATTGGAGTGAGCCACGTCGAATGATTTATCGGCGATCCCGTCGAGATTGCGGGCGTCCCCCGTGAGACGCTCAAATTTCCAGTCGAACTCCGAACGATATTTGTCATCCGGGTAGCAGAGATTTAGCAGAGAGATTGATACACGCGGGTCGGCCACCAGGTCGGCTCCGAAGATACGCCAGTAATCAGGCAGGCCGCCGATATCGAGGACCCGGCAGGCGCCGTCTTGCGCGAGCACGCTCTCAACCAGCTTTCGGCAGAGAGCGAAGCGCCTCTTCCGAAACGGGTTGTCGCGGCTGGTTGGAGGGGCAGCGGTGGCTAGGTTCAATCGCATTCGGTTTTTGCTACATGGAGAGACGAAGTGAATAAAGTGAATACAAGGGGTCTTGAGCTGCAAAATCCGCCGCGAGAAAACTGCGCTGCCGCACAAACTTGAGAACTTACCTCTGGGGCTGCGCCGTGTTGACCAGGTTCCGGCGCTAGCGACGAACGGCGGTGAGACACACACCGCGCCGCGCAATTGGTGTAGCCGAGACTCGATCTGACCGGCGGCGCTTGGTAAAGCGACCGGGTTTTGGTGTCCGGCGTTGTTAGGCGGCGATCGCTTTACTCCTTCGTCATCGGCATTGTGTCGAAGAACGTTTGCATCGGCGTCTTGCCGAAGCACCAGCGGCCTTGACGGGGCCGCGACTCGTTGTATTCGTGGACCCCCACATCAAGATCGGTGTGGTCACGCCGCGGGCGTTCTTGGAACGATTGCAACAACGCCCGATACGATTGAGCGAAGCATACCACCCCACTTCGCTTTGCCGCTTCACATTTACCGAACGGCATCCGCGTCGAAATTGCGATCGCCCAATCAAGCAAGTCCGCCGCCAATCGGCAGGGCCGAGCTAATCTAGTTTGCACAACACCGCGAAAGGCGGAAGGCGCCTTTCCCAAACCGTTTTTTTGCCTCCCGGCAGCGCTACGTTGCGAGCTCCCAAGCCGGATTACGGTTATTCATGACCAACCAGCCATTTTCATATTGCTGCGCAGTATCATAAGCGCCGGACCGCCGCCTTGGCGATAATAGCGGCAAAAGCCATATTTGTCGTGAGGTACCGTTTCCACATCCTGCGCGGCTCTTGCATGATGCGATATAGCCACTCCAGCCCAATCCGTCGCATCCAAACTGGAGCGCGCTTGGTGATTTGGGCGATGATGTCAATACCGCCTCCGACCCCCATGATAAAAGGCACATTGATTGTGTCTCTATGCGCCGCCAAAAACCTTTCCTTGTGCGGCGTAGGCATACCGATGAATAGGCAGTCGGCTCCGGAAGCACGAATCGCCGCGACCACATCGGCCTCGGACTCACGCGGGTAATAGCCATGCTGTGCCCCAGCGATTTCGAGGTTCGGAAACCGCATACGCAAGTTGTGCAAAGCCCGCGACACGGCTTTTTCCGTCGCGCCTAGGAAATATGGATGATAGCCCTTGGCGGCACACGTCTCCAGCAAACGTTCCATCAGATCCACGCCTGCGACTCTTTCGGGTACCCTTATGCCAAACAGACGCGCCGCGAGGACAATTCCCATGCCATCGATCCCGATGATATCGGCAGTTAAGACATCGTCGCGCAATTCTTGATTTTTTTGCATATAAACAAATTTTGCCACATTCAGAGCCACATGTTGCAGGCGCCGACGCAAGCGCATGGCTTCTTCGGCCCTCCGCATGGTTTCTTCAAGGTCTATCAGGTCTACTGGAACGCCAAGAAAATCTGCCCGCATTTCTTAATCGTCGCCTAAGCCAGCTTTTCCCGTTAGCCGCCTGAGCCAACTCCGTTGCGCGAGGCCAGCCCCGTTTAGATCGCACCTTATCGCATCGGGGGTCGCGTGCAAGCACGTGCGAAAATAAGCGCGCTCCGCTGTTATTTGCGTCAAGCGGGCATCCGCAAGGACCGCGGCGACATGAAGATCATCGCCGGGGGCGCGGCGCTGGGCGGGATGCGCGGCGCGGTCGAGGCCCATCTCGGCGCCGGCTTCATCACGATCAGCTCGCCGTCAACCGCGCCACGGCAATGGGGTGGGGCATCTATTTTAGTCCAAGTCCTTGAAAGTCGCGCCAAATCCCGCGCGTGTCGAGAACCGACAGATGGCGCCGTTCGCCCAACGGAACGTTGCGAAATTCGTCGTGGTCGACAAGTACGATGGCAACCTCGCAATTGGCGAGAGCATTGCCAAGGTCGACGAACTCCGCACCGGTTGCCGCGATCTCGTCCGGTAAAGTATCGAGATACGGTTCGACCACCTTGATGCGCGGTCCGTACCGCTCACCCAAGCCCTTCGCAACCTCGACGGCGGGACTCTCTCGCAGGTCGCTTACATTTGGTTTGAACGCAAGCCCGAGGCAAGCAACATTCGCGTAGGGATGTTCGTCGATCAAAGCGGACGCACCGTCGATCGTGTAGGCAATCATATCGTCGTTCGTCCTGCGCGCAGTGGCGATGAGCTTCGCGAGGTCCGGAGCCGAATTCACGATGAACCAGGGATCGACGGCGATGCAATGGCCGCCCACCCCCGGACCGGGCCGGAGGATATTCACCCTTGGATGCCGATTCGCCAGATCGATTAGATCCCACACATTGACTCCGAGCCTGTCGCAGATCACGGACAACTCGTTCGCAAACGCGATGTTGGTATCGCGGAATGCGTTTTCCGCCAGCTTGACAAGCTCGGCCGTCCGCGCCGTGCTGACGATGCACGCGCCGCGCACAAAATGCTTGTAGAAGCGCTGTGCCCGGCGCGCGCAAGCCGGCGAGATCCCCCCGACGCAACGATCGTTTTGGACGAGCTCCGAAAGAATCCGGCCGGGTAGGACGCGCTCCGGGCAATAAGCAACGTTAACGGTCGCCGCCGACCCGGCTCGGGTCGGAAAGGATAGATCTGGACGCATGTCCGCAAGCGTCTCCGATATCTTTTCGGTCGTTCCGACCGGCGAGGTTGATTCGAGAAGAACCAGGTTCCCTGCTTGAAGAAACGGAGCAATGGCCCGTACCGCCGTGAAAATGGATTCGAGGACCGGCGCCTTCTCGGCGTCGATGGGAGTGGGCACGGCGATTATGAAGGCGTCGCTTGGCGCCGGCTGCATCGAAACTTTCAACGCACCGGTCGAGATTACCTTCTGAACAAGGCCATCCAGGTCTGGCTCGTAGATGTGAACCGCGCCGGAGGATATCTTCCGAACGACGTCCTCATTTATGTCAATGCCGAGAACATGGATGCCGCGGCTGGCGATGAGTGCAGCGGTGGGGAGGCCGATGTATCCAAGACCGAATACCGCGACGTCTTTAAACTCCGTCTTCGCACCGGAACTCGCGTGCGTGCGGCGATGTTCTGCAACGTCATCCATGGTTGCCTCCTTAATAGGTCTTAAGTGGCACGTCTAGCATATTTCGGCGAACTCCGGGACGAGAAAATGCTCCTTCCGCGGCGCCGGCTCACGCGCACGCGCGCCCGTTTCCTCCGAAGACAGCGCATCGGGCGGCGGGCACATCAATTCGACTCTCATCCCCGTCTCCCGACCATGTCACCCACGGGCGCTCCGCTATCCTCCAAATAGGGCGAGTTCCATTCCCTCGGAATCGGAAACCGCTCTCGCTCATTGCGGCGACGCCCTTTATCTACGGCGAACCGGAAGTCCAGTTCGCCGGATAACGCTCTAAGCGCCTGATTGCCATGGCTGTTCCTCGGCGCGGCGGCGCAATCCCGTGGTTGGCGGCTCGGCCAGGACATGCACATTGGATCTGGTTCGCTCAGGAGCGCTGCGATGTCGCAAGCCCTGCGACTTCGCAAGCGCCGCGACAATGCGGGAAGCGGCATTGCCATCTCCATAAACTGATTGATTAGTTTCGGGGGACGTTTCACCGCCGACTTCCATGACCTCCTCGAATTTCGAACAGATGAGATTGGGATCCGTACCCACAAGGTGGGCAAGCCCGGCTTCGACACCCTCCGGCCGTTCCGTCAACTCACGCATAACAAGCACGCGCTTGCCGAGCGAAACCGCCTCTTCTTGCACACCTCCCGAGTCGGTTATCACAACCGCAGCCCGCGAAAGAAGATGGACAAAGGTCATATAGTCAGTGGGCGGAATGAGGTGCACGCGCCGCGCTCGTCCAAGAATGTTGTTAACCGGTTTCGACACGTTGGGATTCAGATGAAGAGGGTAGACAAGCTCCACGTCGCCCCGCTCCGCGATGCGACTTAGCGCTTGGCAAATTCGCTCGAAACCGGGACCGAAGCTTTCGCGACGATGACCCGTCACGAGGACGAGCTTCCGGCCCGAGGTTGCGGCGGGGAACCGCTCGGCAAGCCTCAATTGAAGCTCGGAGTCACCGTCGATTTTGGCAATCATGAACCGCAGCGAATCGACGATAGTATTACCGGTCACATGAATCTCATCGGACATAACACCTTCAGCGAGAAGATTTTGCCTTGCTCGCTCGGTCGGGGCGAAAAGGTAAGTCGATACAAGGTCGACAATCCGGCGATTCATTTCCTCGGGAAAGGGACGCGATAAGTCGTATGTGCGCAGGCCGGCTTCGACGTGGCCGACTGGAATGTTGCGGTGAAAACAAGCGACACTGGTCACGAATGCCGTCGTGGTATCCCCATGGACGAGGACGACGTCGGGTTTCGCGGACGCAAGAAGCTCGTCGATGCTCTGAAAGATCCGCGACGAAAGCCCGTTCAGCGTCTGTGACGGCTGCATCAGATCAAGATCAAAATCGGCTTTGATGGCAAAAATCCGGAGCACCTGGTCCAGCATTTCTCGGTGTTGCGCCGTCACGGATAGCACGGAGCTCATGTTTGGATGGGCCTGCAACGCCTTAATCACAGGCGCCATCTTGATGGCCTCCGGCCGAGTTCCAACCACGCTCATGACACGCATGTGACTACCCTAAAAACGATGAATAACATTCACGCGATCTTGTGATGATCGCGTTCGCGGTTCGGATCGATATCACCGGCTATTTTCCATTTGGCATCCCAACGTTCGAACATAAGCATAAAGTGACGCGGCGAGGGATCGTCATGGTGGGGGAGCCGAAAGCGGAATCGAGCGTCAGGCCGCGGCTTCAAATGCGCGCTGGGATCGTTGGGTACGAGCATGTAACGTCCGCGGAATAATTTTCAGGCCGAGCCACATCGGCCATTTTTCGCTATAGTTATTTTTCGGTATACTTGAGGCCGTGCTTGACCCGCTGCTTCAACTTCTTAACCGAATCGCGGTCGCCGCGCAATCCGCTGATCCGAGCCCATCCGATGATCCCAGCTTAGCACGGCGGCGGGCGGCGCAACCTTCGAGAAGCACCTCGAGAAGTCGCCCTTCCGCCCGTGCGTCCGGAGCGTGAGCTCGCGGACCGGCGCCGGACATCCTGCCCTGGATGACGTTCAACGACCGCGGCAAGTCGTCGATGCTCGAACGCCGAATGACGCGGCCGGCCCGCGTTATCCGCGGATCGTCCTTGCTTGTCCGCCGCGCCGCATCCGGATCGGGATGATCGGAGCACCTCGAGCAAAATTTCCAAGTCCCGAAGATCGATCCGTTAAGGCCGATCCTTTTCCGGCCAAAGATAATTGGACCAGAGCTTTCGAGTTTGATCGCCAGCGCCCCGCACAAAATGAGTGGGGCCGAAAGGGCTATAGCGAGCGCGGCGACAACGGCGTTCAGAACCTTTTTGAGCGCGACCCAATTGCCGCCGCTCGCACCGGCGGGTGGCCGATCAATCCCGACGAATGACGCTGCTCGAACATTATTCGGGCACGAAAAGTGCAATGTTAGCATGAAAAAAATACTCTAGCGATTGTAATGAAAGGGTCTGAATGTCAGCGCGTGGAAGCGAGGAACGCAAGCCGCCAAAACGCATTATTGGCTTCAATCTAGACGACAATTTAGAAATACGCAATGGGGTGTCCGGGCTCAGGACATATGAGACTGCGGCGGTCTCCTGGCTGATTGGGTTTGAGCGTATGCGAAAGGTGTCTTTCCGCCAAGTGCTCCGTGTGGTCTGTGGTGGTTGTAGAGATGCTGATAGC
>JBATYB010000019.1:0-3293 GCA_049673825.1 Methylocella sp.
GCTCCAGCGCCACCGCGCGGCCGATCCCGCGCGACGCGCCGGTCACCAAGGCGACGCGGCCGTCAAGCGGGCAAGGCATGGAACGTGTTCAGGTGTCGCTCGGGTCCAAGCCCTGGCATTGCCCTAACTCGCTTCCGCGAGAAGCGAAAGCTGGGCCTTGGTATCGCCGCCGGCGTCGGTAAGCTGGGTCGGATAATCTCCCGTAAAGCAATGGTCGGTGAACTGCGGCCGGACCGGATCGCGGCCTTTCTCGCCCATCGCCCGGTAAATGCCGTCGACGGAAAGAAAGGCGAGCGAATCGCAGCCGATATAGGCGCGCATTTCGCCGAGCGTGTGGGTCGCGGCGAGCAATTTATCGCGCTCCGGCGTATCGATCCCGTAATAGTCGGGATGGGTAATCGGCGGCGAGGAAATCCGGAAATGCACCTCGCGCGCGCCGGCCTCGCGCATCATCCGCACGATTTTCACGGACGTCGTCCCGCGCACGATCGAATCGTCGATAAGCACGATCCGTTTGTCCGCGACGACCGCGCGGTTGGCGCTGTGTTTCAAACGCACGCCCAATTCCCGCACCGATTGGAAAGGCTGAATGAACGTGCGCCCGACATAATGATTGCGGATAATGCCGAGCTCAAAAGGAATGCCGGACTGTTGCGCGAAGCCGAGCGCCGCCGGCACGCCGGAATCGGGGACCGGCACGACGACATCGGCTTCGACCGGCGCCTCTCGCGCGAGTTCCGCGCCCATCGCCTTGCGAACATTGTATACGAGCTTTCCGTGCACGATCGAATCAGGCCGGGCGAAATAAATGTACTCGAAGATGCAAGGGCGCATCGGGCGTGGCGGAAACGGCCGCAGGCTCTCGATCCCCTCGCCGGAGATAACCACGATCTCGCCATTCCCGACATCGCGCAGGAAACGCGCGCCGATGATGTCGAGCGCGCAGGTTTCCGACGCGAGAATGTAACGTCCGTCGAGTTCGCCAAGGACGAGCGGCCGGATTCCCAGCGGGTCGCGGGCGCCGATCAGCTTCTTGTTGCTGAGCGCGACCAGGGAATAAGCGCCCTCGATCGAGCGCAAGGCCTCGATGAACCGGTCGACGAGGTACGGACGCCTGCTGCGGGAAACGAGATGAAGGATAGCCTCGGTGTCGGAGGTCGATTGATAGATCGCGCCGCCTTGCACAAGATCGCGGCGCAGGGTCAGTCCGTTGGTGAGATTGCCATTGTGCGCGATTGCGAAGCCGCCCGCGTTAAGCTCGGCGAAAAGCGGCTGGACATTGCGCAGAATGGTATCGCCCGTCGTCGAATAACGCACATGCCCGATGGCCGACTCGCCGGGCAGGCGTTCGATCGCCGATGCCTTGGAGAAGTGATCGCCGACAAGACCTAGCCGGCGCTCGGAATTAAATCTTTGGCCGTCGAATGTTACGATGCCCGCCGCCTCCTGGCCGCGATGTTGCAAGGCATGCAGTCCAAGAGCGGTGATGGCGGCGGCGTCGGGATGGCCGGAAATCCCGAAAATCCCGCATTCCTCGCGCAGACGGTCGGCGCCGAGATCGAGATCGAGGGCACCGGGATCAAATCCCCGCGCCGATGACCGGCAGCCGAAAGCATGGCTCTGTCCAATGTCCTCCGTTTCACCCATCGGCTGCTCCTAAAAGCTCAGGCGTGATCCGCGAAACCCGCGACGAGGATCGCGCGAAGATAGAGACTTTGGACGATTATCCGATTGTCGTTAATCGGAGCAGTGCATGGCCATCGATGTCGTAAGACTTACATAATTGACCTTGCGGCGAATGTCAGCCTCCAAGGCATTGCAAAGATCAAGCTCATACGAGCCCGCGCTCCGGGGCATCGTCAAACCGGGCGGGCTTTCCCAGGAATCAAAGGTGGCCAATCGCGCGCGCGGCTCGCCGTCCCGGCTTGACGCCGCCGCCCCAAAACGCTCCGGCGCCCGCGCTTATGTCCCTTTGCCAGTCTCGGCTTTTTTTGGTTCCTGATCCGTGTCGGGCACCGTCTCCTCGCTGGCGCCGGCGGATTTCGGCTTCTTGAGCTTCTTCAAAAGCCCTTCCGGATCGTCCGGCAGAACCGCCATGAGCCGGTCGCCGGTCGCCTGCAAAAGGGGTCTCGTGCGCGCGGTTTTAATCCATCCGGGCTGGGTTTGCGCGGGCACCAGCCAATTGAAGAACACGAATGCGATGACGCACAGGAGCAGGCCGCGAACCGCGCCGAACAGGAAGCCGAGCGACCGGTCGAGCGCGCCGATCTTGGAATCGAGAATGGCATCCGACACTTTGATGGTAATCAAGGAGACGAGAATCAGAGTCACGAAAAAAACCGCCGCCGCGGAGACACCCAGCGCGATGTTTTTGTTGGCGATGTGAGGCGTCACATAAGGCAGGGCGAACGGATAAAGATAAATCGCAGCAACCGCCGCCGCGCCCCAAGCCGCAATCGCAAGAATTTCGCGGGTAAAGCCGCGCAGCATCGCCAGAAGGGCGGAAATCAAAACGATGACGATCAAGCCCAGATCGAGATAGGATGGCATTGGTTTGGCCTCTCCGCCATAAGCGCAATTACAGTTCGCGGCTGGCGGGCGCCTAGGCGGCAAAAGTCGCCGAACCTGATGGCTTTTCCCTTAATAATCGAAACAAAGCAAGGGCAATAGGTTTATCCCCGCGATTGCGGCGGAATGCGGCCGCCGCGACGTAGAGTCCTGACGGGGCGGCGCGATCAAACGCCGATCGGCATTATCGCATCCGCGTTACATGAACCTCGTCGCCATTCTCCTAATTGATCATTTTCTCGTCGCCGCACACCAGGACGCCGTCTCCGGCGTTCCAAAGCACCGTGTCCGAAATACCGTCCGGCTCAACCTTGTAGATGCCGCCCGAGTCGAGAACGGCGACGCTGCCGCCGCGCGCGACGCCGCGGACCGTCTCTTCGTCGCATCCGCCGGCATGGGCAGGGGTTATAAATGTAGAAGCGGCCGCCGACAGAAGTCTCTTCATTTCTTACCGTCTTAATAGGTTTGGCCTCGCCCTCCAACCGGGTAAAATTTCAGCCCCGCTTCGCCGGCATGGCCGCCTTCTCCGGCGGCCCGTCCCCGGCCGCTATTCCGGCGACGAGGCTTGAAATATGGCCGCAACTTCGCACCGTGAGATCTCTCGCCGGAGCGTCGCCGTTCTCCGGCGGGCCCTGCGGCATCGTGGCCCGGCGAAAGCCTAGTTTCGCGGCTTCCTTGAGCCGCGCCAGGCCATGCGCGACCGGCCGGATCGCCCCCGAAAGGGC
>JBATYB010000020.1:0-9134 GCA_049673825.1 Methylocella sp.
CGCGGCGTCTCCGGAGAAATGGCGGAGGACACGGCCACGCGAATCCGAAGCGAGGTCGCGCTCAGGAATCCGGACCTCGTTCTTTGGCAGTTGGGAACCAATGATGCGCTTGCCCGGATTCCGCCGCAGGATTTCGAGGACACCGTGCGTTCGACGATCCGCTGGCTGAAGGAGAACCGGATCGACGTCGTGCTCGTCGGGGTGCAATATACCGTGCGCCTCGCCCGGGACCCGAATTATGTCGCGATACGCGGCAGCCTGCAGAAAATCGCGGCCGAGGAAAATATTCTCTACGTCCGCCGCTACGATGCGATGCGGTTCATCGCCCAGAACAGGGCCAATTTGCAATTGATGGCGGGCGATAATTTCCATCTTAACGATCTCGGCTATCAGTGCATGGCGGAACACGTAGCGCATGCCCTGATCGTTAGTCTTTTCGTCAAGCGCGTGCGGCCCGTCCACAATTGATTCGGTTTCGCTCAGGTTACCTCGAACCATGTTGCCATCCCGCTGGACTGGCGCCCCGCCATCAGACATTCGATCACCCATTTGCCCGGATTGTCGGCGACGAAGGCGACATGCTTGGTCTTGCCTTCGGGAACGAGGACGGCATCGCGCCAATAGGGCTCCCAGCCATCGTCGAGATCGTGCAGGAGCCGCATCGCGTGCCCATGCACATGCATTTGCTGCACGAAGGCGGTATGGTTCACAAAACCGAGCGTGACCGGGGTCCCGCGCTTGACCGAAAACAACGGCGCCGGTGCAAATCCGTTGAATGCCTTCCCATTTAGCTTCCAATATAAGGGGCGATCGTGCGCCGCCGCGGGGATCGGCCCGGTCCCCATGCCGGCGATGGCCTCGATCAAAATATCGACTTTACGCGACGCCTGTAGCTTGATCTCGCTGGGCAGTAGCGGATTTTGCGGCAGCGAGGCGACCGGCGGCAAGGGAGAGCGCTTTTCTCCCGCGGTCTTGAAGGCGAGAAGAACACGGTCTGGCTCATTGTCTCCAAGCAGCGTCACATTCGCATCCGCTCCGGCGTCCGCGGGAAGATCGAGCATGACGTCGAACCGCGCGCCGGGTCCAAGCGGAATCATCTGCCGCACCGGCTCGAAGGCTTCGCACGGCTGACCATCGACCGCGAGGATCAAGGGTCTGACCCCGTTGAATGCGATCACCATGAGTCGCGTATCGACGGCGCTGAGCATGCGCAGCCGCAACCGCGATGACGGCGGCAGGGTTTCCTCGACCGGAACAGCGTGCGAGTTGAGGGTAACGAGCGGTCCGATGCGGCCCGCCCCCGCGGCGTCCGTGGCGGCGTTGAAGCCGGCGAGCTGGCCTTTGTCGTCGAGCTTCCAATCGGCGAGAACGAAAAGCATGTCGCGGTCGGCCGCGGGCGGCTCGGGCTCGTCGACGATCAAGACGCCGTAAAGCCCGCGATCGAGCTGCTCGCCGATGAACGGCAAGGCGTGCGGATGATACCAATAAAGCCCGCTGTCGGGAGGGGCAAAACGATAATCGAAGGAACCGCCGGGCGGAACAGGCTCTTGCGTCAGGCCGGCGACGCCGTCCATCGCATTGACGATCCGCACGCCGTGCCAGTTGAGGCTTGCCGGCTGGACGAGATTGTTGACGAGCCTTACTTTGACTTCCTCGCCTTTTTTGAAGCGCAGGAGCGGCCCGGGCACCTCCCCATTATAGCTCCAGACGGCGGTTGGAGAGGCAGGCTCGGGCAGCAAGCTCAAATTGCCTTCCCGCGCTTCAAGGACACGGAAACCGTTTTGCGCGGACGGCGGCTCCGCCCGCGCGGGCAGCGTCAAAACGCCGGCCAGCGTATGTCCGAGAAATCGACGGCGGCTGATCGTTCCGCGCGGCGGCATCAAAAATCCTGTGGGTTATAAACGGGCTCGACGCCGCCCAATGCGCAAGCCGCGAGGCAAGATGTGTTTTTAGAGCCAGCGCCGGACCTTGGCTTTATAGCGCAAATATTTGTCGCCAAATTTTTGTTCAAGATAGGCCTCTTCCGGCTCGATCACGCCTTTTTGCAATGTCGCCGCAAGCCCGGCGGAGAGGAGAAAAATCCCCAGGGAATTGACGATGCAGCCGATGCCGATATTGAGCAAGATCATGCCGATATATAAGGGATTGCGGCTCACGCTATAAAGACCGGAGGTCGCAATCTCGTTCGTCGGCTTGCGGATGTCGAGATTGGTTTTGACCCGGACCATTTCCCGCGCCGCGAAGAGCTTGATGTTGGCGGCGGCGAAAATGACAATGAATCCCAGCGGAAAGCCCCAGCCTTCCGGCAGGAACGACGCCGGCCAAAGCCAATCGAGAATGAACCCCAGCACCAAAACCCCCGCGAAGATCACCGTGGGCGAAGCAATGACATTCGCCCGGTCTGGGGTTGCATTTTGCATGTCCGGCGGCTCCTCGCGTTGGCCCCCGCTTTGTCGCGAGCCCCGCAAATCTAGCACGAGCTAACTCTGCGCGTCCATTTTGGCTTACGCGGTCTTTTGCTACGCCTTGGCGGCGCGCTAGCGGAATATCGGATTTATCTATAACCAGCGCCGGGCATTGGCTTTGTGGCGCGGATATTTCTCCCCTGCCCTTGATTTGTCCGCCAAAACGGGCCGCGTCTCCAACCCGCTATCGCGGATGGATGAGTCGTTGTTCAAGGCAATTCGCGTCTAACGATCTGGCGGCGTTCAGTGCCATGAAAGGCAATCACTTCGGCTTTATGACGCGAAGCTCGCCGCGGCTTTTTCTACCGCGACGCCATGCGCCGCCATTTGGCCTCGATGCGTTTGGTGATCGCCTTCACCCTTGCGTCATGCGCGGCCCAAAAGGCCCGGCTGACCGCCGCCGTGCGGATTCGTGGCCCACGTTTCGCCGCTGGCGCTACCGGCAAGGCGGGGTCGAAAACGAACGGCGCGGAAATTGCCGCCGCGAACGGCGATCCCGCCGCCGCCAGATGGGCCCGCGCGCGGCCGCAATACGTCATGGATAGGGCCGACATGAACTCTTCGCCATGTCCGGCGCGGTATTTCATCAGCGCGCGGCAAAGATCGCCGCCGGCCAGACGCCAAGCCTGGCCGAGATAAGTCACGCCGTAATGAATGTTAACGTCGGGTCTTGCGAGTTCGGCCAGATCGCCCTTGAAACCGAGCATCGCGGCTGTTTCGGGCCGGACCTGCATCAGGCCGATCTCGCCGACGCCGCCTATCGCGCCTGGATCGTACCCGCTCTCGATCGCCGCGACGGCGTCGGCGATGTCAGGCGGCAAGCCGTTCTTCGCGGCTTCCCTTTGTATGAGCCCGCGGTAGGTCTTGCGCGCATCCGGCTCGTTGGCCTCCAACGCTTGCTCCAAGGCAGGAGACGGCGTTTTTGTTTGCGCTTTGTCTTGGACGGAATCGGCCGGCGATGCCGGTCTTGGAACCGGCAAGGGAGGACCGCCCGATGGCGCGCCCGCTAGGGTGACGAAACCCGCGTATAAAATGACGGAAGCGGACTTATGGAACAGCATCCGGCCCCTTTCCCAAACTTTGCGACGACGGCTGTGAGACGATACCTGCAAAAAGCTTAAAACCGTCTTCACCCCAGCATTGGCTTACCGCTTCCTTGCCGGAAGGTCCAACCCCTGCCCTCGCTAAAATGCTCATGCCGCTTCCTTCCCGCCGCGCTTCGGCGTAAAAGCCGAGCCTTTCCGGTCCCGATCGTAACAGGAGCTTGCGTGACCGCAATCGTCGACATCGCCGCGCGGGAAATCTTGGATAGCCGCGGCAATCCGACCGTCGAGGTCGATGTCACCTTGGAAGATGGGTCGAGCGGGCGCGCGGCGGTGCCTTCGGGCGCCTCGACCGGCGCGCATGAGGCGGCCGAATTGCGCGACGGCGATAAGGCGCGCTTTTCCGGCAAGGGCGTTCTCAAAGCGGTCGACAGCGTCAATCGCGATATTTTCGATGCCTTGAGCGGGTTCGACGCGGAAGATCAAAGCAAGATCGACGCGACCATGATCGCGCTGGACGGCACGCCGAACAAGGCGAGGCTCGGCGCCAACGCCATCTTGGGGGTCTCGCTTGCCGTCGCCAAGGCGGCCGCGGATGTCTGTGGCCTGCCGCTCTATCGCTATGTCGGCGGCGTTCAGGCGCGTGTGCTGCCGGTGCCTCAGATGAACATCATCAACGGCGGCGTGCATGCCGACAATCCGATCGACTTTCAGGAATTCATGATACTTCCCCTCGGCGCGCCGTCGCTGAAGGAGGCGGTGCGCTGGGGTTCGGAGGTTTTCCACGTGCTGAAAGGCGCCCTGAAAAAAGCCGGCCACAACACCAATGTCGGCGACGAAGGCGGCTTCGCGCCCAATCTGGCTTCCGCCGAGGCGGCACTCGATTTCTGCCGCAAGGCGATCGAGGGCGCGGGCTTCAAGCCTGGCGAAGAAATAGCCCTTGGGGTCGATTGCGCCGCGACCGAATTTTTTCACGACGGCAAATATGTCTATGCAGGCGAGGGCAACGCGCGCACGCCGCAAAACCAGGCGAGTTATTTGGCGAAGCTTCTCGCCGATTATCCGATCGTTTCGATCGAGGACGCGATGGCCGAGGACGATTGGGAAGGCTGGAAGCTCCTCACGGAGCTCATAGGCAAGAAATGCCAGCTTGTCGGCGACGATCTTTTCGTCACCAACGTCGCGCGTCTGTCGCGCGGGATCAGTGATGGCATCGCCAATTCGATCCTGATCAAGGTCAATCAGATCGGCACCCTGACGGAGACGCTCGCCGCCGTCGAAATGGCGCAGCGCGCGGGCTATACCGCGGTGATGTCGCACCGCTCCGGCGAGACCGAGGATTCAACCATCAGCGATCTCGCGGTTGCAACCAATTGCGGCCAGATCAAAACAGGCTCGCTCTCGCGCTCGGACCGGCTCGCGAAATATAATCAGCTGATCAGGATCGAGGAGGAGCTCGGGAAACAAGCGCGCTACGCGGGCCGCGGCGCCTTGAAGGCTGGCGCATAGGTAAGTGGCGGACGTTCCGTATAACATCATGCGGTAAAACAAAAAGATAAAGCGCATGCTTCCCCTTGCCGCGTGCTCATTTTGGGCGCGGCTGGGGCGGTGTTTTAAGATCAGGTTCCGCCGCCACCTGTAGATTTCTCCACTCCTTCATTGGATTGAAATCGGAAAGGGCATTGCAATGAAAAATCTCCTGAAAATCACTCTTATTTCTGGAGCTATGGCTGTAGCCTCGGTGTCACAGGCAACTACGGTCAGGGGAAATGCCGCTTGTTGGGGGGATAACAACCGGCAGGACATTTCCTGTCAGGCCCTGACAGATGAATTTCTGTTAAGCTTGCGTGACGCTACCAAAACAGAAGTCGTGAAAGCGATGGGTGTAAAGGGGGGAGCAATCAAGCCGGATTCCCTTTGCCGCGGCGTCACTTGTAGTGATGAACTCCATTTCATCAGTAATTACTCAAAAGGTACACATTGGGGTGCTGGAGATATAAATTTTCTGTTCGACCAAAATGGTCGCGTGTCCGTCATTTTTGGCTCGATTGATCCGCCAAACGGCGAAGGAAGAGCGGCATCGTTTATCTGGAATGCTGATCTATTGCCAGCGGGTTGTTCTGACCTACCCCATTCCCTTCTCGAGTCTTGTGATAAAATTTAGTGGTAACCCATGGCGGAAAGGAGTGCCACGTTCGGGTTATAGTGTCAGTCAGCGAGAATTGTGGCCACTACCCCCATGAGGACGCTTAACCAGAAGAGTCCCTGACCAAGCCAGTGGAACGGTTTGCGTCGTAGATTTCTGTCTTTCTTTTCTGCGATGCTTTGAAGACTCTCGTAACCACCGCCGAATTGCTCGTATCTAAATTTGTATAGGATGAAGGTGCTACACACGAACAATGCAGGGACTGCAAGGTACATTGCTTTGCTGATCGTCATCTCTGTGGTTCCTATGGCTTCGGCGTGCGTCTGTCCAGTTCTATAGCGTCTTCTTCCATATCACGCGGCGCCTAGGAGCGGGCGGCAATCCCTATATAGGTTTGCGCTATGTGGAGGATAACATTTTGGTACGTCCCAAAATCGGACAAAAATCTACTCCTGCAAGAAAAAGCAAAGGCAGGCGAGCCAGATTAACCCCCGAAGAGGCCGAGCGCCGAGCCGCTTAATCCGGTGTCCACCTCATCGCGGGACGGTCATGCCGGAGTTCAGCTCGTTGACTTCTTCTCCGCCGAGCGCGGCTCGCCCATGAGCGCGGGCTGGAACAATACCGCCGACGCGAGCGTACAGGCGAGGGATAGCGCCAACAGCTTGCCCATGCTTGACATCCCAGGGTTGCTGGACAGCCACAGGCTGCCGAAGGCCGTGCCCGTCAAGAGAGCGCTGAAGAATACCGCACGGGTGAGCGCCGATTGCAGGAAATCGGTTTGACCCTGCCTCCAGGCCATGACGTAATAGATTTTAAATGCCACACCCACGCCGAGCAGCACAGGCAACGCTATAATATTCGCGTAGTTGAGCTCAAAGCCGGTCAACGCGCAGATTTCGAGCGTCGCGAGAAGCGCCACCGCGAGCGGCACGAGCGTCAGCAGCACATCCCCGACGCGGCGCAACGCGATCCACAGGAGGATCGCGATTACACAAAACGCCAATGCCACCGCTTGAATAAGGGCTCTGATCATGGTCTCCGCCCATTCGAGGATTTCGACGGATTTCCCGGTTGCTCTCGGTTCCGCGGCCAAGACCGCACGCGCAAAGTTCCGAATTGTCGCGTCGTCGTTCGGATTCCCTTTCGGAAGCACATCGACACGCTCGCGTCCATCCGGCGTGACCCAATCGCGGACGAGGTCCTTCGGCAGCGATCCTAGATCCACCTGCTTTGCTTGCAAGGCTTGGCGCAGGCCGTCGAGATTCATCTTAAGCGGGTTGATGAACGCATCGGCGGCGTTCGCCCGCTCCAAAAAGGTGGCGTTGGCAAGTTGCGTGAGATCGCCAGCAAGGCGTCTTGTCGCCTGTGCGCCTCGTCCATTTCCGTTGCCCGCCGCAGCGTCGAGCCTTTCCGCGCCGCTTCGGAGCGCCTCGCTATTCTCTGTAAAGGTGGGGCCGGCCTCGGGCGTCGCGTTCAATGCGGAGCCAAGCACTCTTTCGGCGTGTCGGATAAACTCAAGTTTCTTATTCTGATCGGCCGGTATGAAGCTGCCGATGGTTCGCGTCTGAGCGACTTCCGGCAGCGCGGCTAGTTTGTTTGCAATTGCTGCGGCGTCATCATGTGAGCGCGCGAGCACCTGCGCGGCATTGGCGTCGATCGCCGGGTCGCTGCTTAATTGCAGAAAGGTCGAAACCGCCCGAGAGCTCCTGCTCTGCAGATGCAGAGGATTGAAGTCGAATTGGAGCTTGATCAACGCCGGCAGCCCCGCGATGGCAAGGACAGTGGTCAGCGCAACTACAAGGATTCGGCGCCGTTTGAGGAAGTTGTCGACCGGCGCCAAGGCGGGTTGCCCTAACGGCTTCGGCTCTTCCGGCGGACTCACGGCCGCAAGCAGCGCGGGCAGCAGCGTGAAACTGGCAACGTAGGCGATGATCATTCCGCAGCCGGCGATTTTTCCGAGTTGGGCAAGGCCCGTGTAAGCCGTCGGCGTGAATGACAGAAAGCCCACGGCAGCCGCCCCTGCGGCCAGTGTCAGCGGGACGCCGACGCGCCCGGCGGCTTCGAGCAACGATCGACGCAATTCATGCGATGCATGCCGCTGCGCCCGGTACCGTAGATTGAATTGGATCGCGAAATCAGCCCCCAATCCGACGAACAGAATCGCGAATGCGACCGAGATCGGGTTCAATGCGCCGAAGAGGAAAAATCCCAAGCCGGCGGTGACTACCAAACCGATCGCCAAGGTGATGACCACAGCCACAACAAGGCGGAGTGAGCGCACGGCCAGCCAAAGAATGACGAGAACAGCTAGCCCGGTAACGATGCCATTTAACGACAAGCCCTCCTTCAAGCTCGCGAACTCGTCGTCCGATATAGGTACGGGACCGGTCAGGCTGACGTTTGCCTGGAAGTTGGACGCAAGCTGGAGATCAGCGGCAGTCTGGCGAATCGCATCCGTTGCCCTCCGGCCGGGTTCGAGTGCGCTGGTGACGAGAACGGGTATGACCGCTATTAGGCGGCGCAGGCCAGTTGGCTGCGCAGTGCCCTGTAGCAGCGCGTTCCAGGAAAAGCTGGCGGGTTTCGAAGCGGCGACGTTTTCCAGCGTATCCGCCGCCATGTTCGAGATTCTAGCAAAGTCATCAAGGGAAAGCCTGCCCAGCTTCAATCCTTCGAGACCATACGAAAGCGCCCGAACGAGCCCTCTCAGGCTCGGGTCCTTCGCCAAGACACCGATGATCGGTTCGGCTGTGGCGAGTTGGCTGATGATTCGCGCCACTTGCTCGGTAGGGAGGAACAAAAGGCGGTTCTGCCGAAAGAACGCCCCGCTTCCTTCTTCTTGGGCGGAGCGGAAGAGAGCGGGCTTGTCCGACAGAGCCCGGGACAGCGCGCGTGTGGCCGCGCCGGTCTGCGCCGGCGTAGGTCCTTCGACAACAACGAGGATCAGCTTCGTGTTTTGCGGAAATGCGGCCTGGTACTCCAGTTCCCGCTTCCGCCAAGGAAGATCACGAGAAATCAGGTTGTTGACGTTGGTATCGATTGCAAAGTGACGTACCGTGTAGGTCGCCGACGCAGCAGACAGAATGAGCGCCGCAATAATGACGCCCCAGGTGTGACGGGTGCAGAACTCGACCGTGCGAACGATCGCCGAATTCAGCATGGGAGCCAGAGTTCATCGTGCGAGGAGGTAAGAATTCCGGAATGCAAGGCCGCATACGCCGCGTCGGGAAACGGCTCGATCATGCGTGATCACCTTTCATGAAACTTGACCTAAGCCGACATTTCCCAGATGACCGGGATATTGGATCGTAATATGTGCTCGAATTTGGCCTGTTTGGCAAATCCGAGGGCCGTTGATCCCCCGATGTCGTGCACAAGGGCCACTCCGTGAACCATCGCGCTCGGCGGCGCAAAGGATGACGCTCTAGAAATTGGCCGGCTCATGATACAGATTGAGCCAGTCGATCGACACCAAATCGATGC
>JBATYB010000021.1:0-2683 GCA_049673825.1 Methylocella sp.
CAAGATTTTCAACCTCGGCCATCATTTCTTTTTTCCGAACGGGTTGAGGCTGCTCCACAGACCGCCGCCGAGCCCAGGCAGTTTCGCTCCCCCGAGACCGGGCAATTTCGGCGGCTCCGCCGGTTTCGGGCCGGTTTCGACTGGTGCCGGCTGCCGCGGCGCTGGCCCGATTTGCCTCTGGCCAACTTGCCTTTGCAAGGCGGCGAGCTGTTCCGGCGTAGGCTGCGGCATTCCGCCCCCCATCCCGCCGCCGGGCAGGCCGAACATGGACGCCATCTTGCCCATCGCGCCGCCACGCTTGGCGCCGCCCATCGTTTTCACCATGCCGGCCATCTGCCGGTGCAGTTTTAGAAGCTTGTTGACATCCTCGACCCTGACGCCGGAGCCCGCCGCGACGCGCCTCTTGCGCGAGGCCTTGAGGACATCGGGGGCACGCCGCTCCTCGCGGGTCATCGACGAAATAATGGCGCGCTGGCGCTTGATGATGCCATCGTCGAGGTGCGCCGAGGCAAGCTGATTCTTCATCTTGGCGACGCCCGGCAGCATCCCCATGATGCCGCCAAGGCCGCCGATTTTCTCGACCTGGGCGAGCTGATCGGAAAGATCCTCGAGATCGAACTTGCCCTTCCGCATCCTCTCGGCGATACGCTGCGCTTTCGCGGCGTCGATCGATTCGGCCGCCTTTTCCACGAGCGAGACGACATCGCCCATGCCGAGAATGCGGTTGGCGATGCGGGAGGGATGAAAATCCTCGAGCGCGTCCATCTTCTCGCCGGTGCCAAGCAGTTTGATCGGCTTGCCGGTGACCGCGCGCATCGAGAGCGCCGCGCCGCCGCGCCCGTCGCCATCGATTCTCGTCAGCACGATGCCGGTAATGCCGACCCGGTCATCGAAGCTCTTCGCAAGATGCACCGCGTCCTGGCCGGTGAGACTATCGGCGACGAGAAGGATCTCATGCGGGCGCGAGGCCGTCTTGATCTCAACCATCTCCGCCATCAGCGCTTCGTCGATATGGGTGCGCCCGGCCGTGTCGAGCATGACGACATCATAGCCTTGCAAACGCGCCGCCTGTTCCGCGCGCTTGGCAATCTGGACAGGGGTCTGGCCCGCGACGATCGGCAAGGTATCGACGGAAACTTGGCGGCCGAGCACCGCGAGCTGCTCCTGCGCCGCCGGACGCTTCACGTCGAGCGAGGCCATCAACACCTTGCGCTTCATCTTTTCGGAGAGACGCTTGGCGATCTTCGCCGTGGTCGTCGTCTTGCCGGTGCCCTGGAGGCCGATCATCATGATCGCGACCGGGGCCGGCGCGTTGAGGTCGATGGGATCGGCCTCGGCGCCGAGCGTCTCGATCAAGACATCGTTGACGATTTTCACGACCATCTGGCCGGGCGTCACCGATTTGACGACGCTGGCGCCGACCGCGCGCGCGCGCACCTTGTCCACGAAGGAGCGCACGACATCGAGCGCGACATCGGCTTCGAGAAGGGCGCGGCGGACCTCGCGCAGCGCGAAGTGCACGTCCTCTTCCGACAGCGCGCCGCGCCGCGTCAATTTATCCAATATGCCTGAGAGCTTTTCCGAAAGCCCTTCGAACATGCGCCTACCCTGTGGTTTTGCCGCGCCGGCGGCGGGATTCTTCTAAGTGTCCTGCCTCATATATTGGCACCCAAGCCCTCACCCTGAGGAGGCGCCAAAGGCGCCGTCTCGTCCTTCGATAAACTCAGGATGAGAGGCGAGGGCGGCACCGAGGAACAAGACTTCCAGTCTAGCACAAAACGCCAACCTCGGGTGGCACTGTCAAGCGTCCTTCCGCGCGGCCAAACCTAAAGTCCTTCAACACCAATCGCGCCCGGGAGCGCAACGCGCCGCCGGACGTTCGCCGCTTGCCTCTCGGGACAAGGCGGCTCGCTTGAAACAAACCCTCAGATCAAGAACCCGGCCTTGTAGGCGCCTACCCGCGAGGGAGTCAAGGAAGCCCGGCGCTTGGCGAGCTTCCTGGCAAGCGCGCGGGCTTACGGCAATTTCGCTTCAAAATGGGCGGCGGAGCACGCAACGCAGTCTCCTCGGAATCCCACCCGATTCGGTCAGAGTGGATGACGCTCCGGGGCGACAACGTGGCCGCAAAATATCGCGAAAAAAGTTGACACATGGGCGGGAGAAGTGCAACATTCGCACGCTTCCGCCGTTGTTCACAAGAGTCGGCCGGAAGCGGAAGGTGCCTTCTTTCGACGACTCATCGATTCCAACGCAATGGAGAGGCGATGACTCCACCGGGACAGGGTAACTGGCCCCGACAGGCGCGGGGTCACGGTGGCGCGAAAGCCTAAAATACCCACCAGGCCGAAACGCCGCCGCCGACAATGTGATATCATCGTGCGATAGCGCCCGCGACGGCCAAGCGGATGTTAGCTCGCACCTACAATCTGCACAAATCACAGATCGCTTCGCAAAGTCGAAGCTGAGCCCCGTAGTTGCTTGAGTGCACCGGGGCTCGTCGTGCATCTATCGCATGTTTGTCTGCCGCGCCTCCTCGGCGCGAACCGATGTTCCCTTCCTCCTTCTCCGCGCTAGCGCAGGATGGCTTTAAGCAAAATTGCTGCTGGCTTATATTTTGAGAGTGTTAACTAATCATGGATGATGCCCTTTCCAGCAACCGCGCGTCGTTTCCGTTGACGTGAAA
>JBATYB010000022.1:0-4684 GCA_049673825.1 Methylocella sp.
GCCCAATTGAACCTCGACCTCGGGACTGACATAGACGCGGTCGGCCGCCACGTCCCAGTTGAAAATGACGTCGCCGCTGCCGGTCAAGGCGAGCGCCTTTCGTTCCGTTTCCGATAGACCGCCGGTCCCAAGCGCACTGCCGGCGAAGGCGTTTTGCATGATCGTGAAACCGATGAGCATGACGATGAGCACGAGGCCGCCGGCCAGGGCCGGCGAGACAAGATCGTTGGTCAATTTTCCGGTGACCGTGAAGGCCGCGCCGATGACCCAAATCAGGAGCAGCGACCATGTCGGAATAAGCATGATGGCGCGGTCGTAGCCATGCAGCGCCAGATAGAGCACGAGGACGAAACCGGCGCCCGCGATCGTGGCGAGCGAGATGCGCGCAACCCCCGCCGCGACCGGCGCATCGTAGAGGGCAAGGCCGGCGAGAGCGGCGAGAAAAATCAACCATGCCGCCGCCACATGCGAAGCCCGCACATGCCAGCGGTTGAGCTTGAGATAGGCGAACAGAAAAACCAGCAGCGTCGCCGAGAGGGTCGTTTCGATGCAGGCGCGCCAGACGCGATCGGATTGGCCTTCGGTGCCGAAGATCTTGCGCCAAAAACCGAAGTCGATGCAGACATAGGCGAGCACCGTCCAGGCGAGCGCGGAGGCGGCCGGAAAGATCACCGCGCCCTTGACGACGAAGACGATGGTGAGAAAAAGCGCGAGCAGCCCCGCGACCCCAATGACGATGCCCTTATAGAGGGCAAGGCTCGTCAATTTGTCTTTGTAGGCATCCGGTTGCCAGAGATAGAGCTGGGGCAGATTCGGGGTCCGCAGTTCCGCGACATAAGTGACGGTCGTGCCGGGATCGAGGGTCAGGCGAAAAACATCGGCGTCCGCGCTTACGTCGCGTTCAATCGGAAATCCTTGGCTCGCGGTAATCGCGGAAATGCGCGAAGAGCCGAGATCGGGCCAGATCACGCCCGAGCCGACTAGCCGGAAATGCGGCGCGACAAGCAATCTCTCGATTTGTTCGCTGGTATCGTTGGTGAGCGCGAAGACGATCCAATCCGGGCGTGTCCCTTCGTTTCGCGCCCGCACCTCGATGCGGCGAACGATGCCGTTGGAGCCGGGCGCGGTCGAGACGACAAGCCGGTCGCCGTCGGAATGATAGGTCTCAAAAGCCTTGGTCAGGTCGATGGCTTGCGCCTCGATCGGCACGCGCACCGATTCGATGGCCCTTGCCGGGGAAAGCCCCGCCGCGAGCGCCAAGAGCACGAAAAGGAAACGCCGATACCGCATCATGCTCGACAAAAAGCATCTATCCCGCTTGCCGGGCCGGACTCGCGAACATCGCGGATCGCCCCAGTCGCGGCAAGGATTGGTAAGGCTTATGGAGCCGCGCGGCAAGAGCCGGGCCGAGCCCCGCCAGGGACGGGTGAGGAATTATGGAGAAGATGTCAGAATTTAGCAAAGCCAAGCAGGTGAGCTACGCCGAAATCATCCGGTGCGGCGGAAATGTGCTACCGCATTTTCAAAACTATTGTCGATGCTTACCTCTGAAATTACCATCGTCTAGCCGGCACCCTCGATGATTAGAGTTCACGCCAATGCGTAAAACCGCCCGCTTTTTCGACATGAAGCGGAAGGGCCAGCCGATCGCCGTGCTGACCTGCTATGACGCCCCGACAGCCAAGGCCGAGGAGGCCGCCGGCGTCGATATCATTCTTGTCGGCGACAGCGTCGGGACCACTATGCTGGGCTACGCCAGCGAGAGGGAGGTCACCCTCGCCGACATGTGCCACCACGTCGGCGCCGTGCGCCGTGGCGCGCCCAAAACCACGATCATCGCCGATTTGCCCTATCGCAGCTATGACACGCCCGGGATCGCGGTGAAAAGCTCCCGCCACCTGATCGCGGCCGGAGCCGACATCGTGAAATTCGAAGGCGCGAGGCCCGAGATCGTCGAGGCGCTTGCAAGGGCCGCGATCGAGGTCTGCTGTCACCTGGGGCTTCTGCCGCAGCATCACGACGACCGACGCCTCAAGGGGCGCACGGCCGAGCAAGCGATGCGGCTTCTGCGCGACGCCGCGGCCCTCGACAAAGCCGGAATGGCGATGCTCGTTCTCGAGCTCGTGCCGGAAGAGGTCGCCGATAAAGTGACACGATCCATCGCCGCGCCGGCCATCGGGATCGGCGCCGGACGCAAGACCGATGGGCAGGTGCTTGTGATTGCTGATGTGCTTGGCTTCACGCCCGCCAACTACCATCACAACCGGCGCTACCAGGAAGTAGGCCGGCTCATGCTGGAGGCGGCGAAAGCCTATGTCTTGGATGTGCGTTCCAAGAATTTTCCGGCCGAGGCGAATAGATTTTGCATGGACGGGGACGAGCTCGCGATTTTTCTGAAGGACAAGCCGTAAGGCTTATCCGCCAAGCATTCTCTTCGCGAGCGCGCCAGCTTTCGCAAAATCCATCCGGCCCGCATATTTTCCCTTGAGCGCGCCGACCACTTTTCCCATGTCCTTGACGGACGAGGCCTTGGTCTCGGCGATGGCGGCGGCGATCGCCCGCGCCACTTCCGCCTCGCCTAGCTGTTGCGGCAAAAAGCCCTGGATGATCGTGATTTCCTCGCTTTCTTGCGTGGCGAGGTCCGCGCGGCCCGCTTTTTCGTAGATCTCTTGCGATTCCTGCCGGCTCTTCGTCATCTTCTGGAGGAGCGTCAATATCTCTTCATCGGACACGGTTTTCCCCTGCCCTCGCGCCTCGATTTCCTTGTCCTTGAGCGCGGCCATGATCATGCGGATCGTGCCGACGCGGCGCTTTTCGCCCGCCTTCATCGCTACCGTTAGCTCGCTTGAAAATTTTTCGCGCATCGCAAGCGCCTCGCCTTTTCATCGGATTTGACGGCGGCAACGGGCCGCGTTATCGAAATGCAAGGAGCGATTTAGAGTGAGCATGGCGCACGAGCAAGAGCAAGCTTTTCCGTTTTGGCGCGAGCCCCGCGCGACCGCCCTCCTCGCTTTGGCGAACGGCATGGCGCTCGAAGGGTTTGGGCTCGGCGCCACGGGCGCGGCCGTCGGCGAAATCTGCTTCAACACGGCGATGACCGGTTATCAAGAGATCCTCACCGATCCGTCCTATGCCGGCCAGATCGTCACCTTCACCTTTCCTCACATCGGAAATACCGGCGCCAATGACGAGGATAGCGAGACAAGCAATCTCGCGGCGAGCGCCGGAGTGCGCGGCGTCATCGTTCATGCGCCGGTCACGGGTCCGTCCAATCACCGGGCCAAAAGCGATTTCAATGGCTGGCTTAAGAGCCGCGGCATCGTCGGCCTTTATGGCCTCGACACGCGCGCGCTCACCGCGTTCATTCGCGAGAATGGCATGCCGAACGCGGCCATCGCGCATTCGCCAAGCGGCGACTTCGATATCGATGGCCTGCGGGCGATGGCGCGGGCATGGCCGGGCCTCGAAGGCATGGACCTCGTGCCGGAGGTCACCGCCGCGCAGCGCTACGACTGGACGCAAGCGGCATGGGCGCCGGGACTGGGTTTTCGTGCCGCCGGGCCAGGGATATACAAGGTCGTCGCCATCGATTACGGGATCAAGCGCAATATCCTGCGGCTTCTGACCGAGGCCGGCTGCGCGGTCACCGTCGTGCCGGCGCAGACGCCCGCGAATTCGATTCTGGCGATGCGGCCGGACGGAGTTTTTCTTTCAAACGGTCCGGGCGACCCGGCCGAGACCGGGAAATATGCGGTTCCGGTCATCGGGACTCTCCTTGCAAGGGCGGTCCCAACCTTCGGGATCTGCCTTGGCCATCAGATGCTGGCGCTCGCGATCGGCGCGAAAACCTTAAAAATGCACCAGGGCCATCATGGCGCCAATCACCCGGTGCAGGACTTTACCACCGGCAAGGTCGAGATCGTGTCGATGAACCATGGTTTCGCGGTCGATAGGGCAAGTCTGCCCGCCAATGCGCGGGAAACTCATCGTTCGCTGTTCGACGGCTCGAATTGCGGTCTTGAGCTGACCGATCGCCCGGCGTTTTCGGTTCAGCACCATCCCGAGGCGTCGCCCGGCCCGCGCGACAGCCATTATTTATTTGCCCGCTTCGTCGCGATGATGGAAAAGGCGAGGACGGCGGGGGCGTAACCATGGGTGTCGCTTTCGCTTGTCGAACTTTCATATCTAAACCGGCGCCGGGATTCGGCTGCTTTCTCGCCGCCGGCGGCGGCGTGGCGTCCGCCTTTCACGAACCGGGGAACTAGCATCGGCGAGTTAACCGATGCCGGTGCTGCGCGAAATCGCGGGCGTCCGGAGCACCGGTCGCACGGTTTTGTTTTGTAAGATTGCGCACTGTGCGCTTTTGACAAAATACTATCACCCACACATATTCCACCTCTATTCTGTATCAATCGCAAGGATTTTGGCGTGGGATACATCGAGCGTTTTGAACGTGAATTTCTGGCGCGCTGCAAGCAGCGCCCGCCGAGCCGGTCCCTGGCCTTCACCGAGGATGGCCTCGTGCTCGGCGCCGGGACCCTTGTCGCCCCGATGCGGCGCGGCGGCGGCGATGCGGCGACCCTCGATCTTTGTGGCGAGGATCGCATTCTGGCGCTGCTCGCGGCCGCCTTCGCGGCGCCGGTCGATGCCGCCGTGCTCGCCAAATTGCGGCATGCGGCGGAGC
>JBATYB010000023.1:0-4443 GCA_049673825.1 Methylocella sp.
CTCGTCCTTCGAGACGGCTTTGCAGGCCTCCTCAGGATGAGGGCCGAGGGTGGTGGTGCCATGGCTTTTGAAACAGGTTCTCAGCTTACTCCGTCAAGCGGTTGGGAATTCTTCTCCGGCGGCTAAGCAAGCCGGCGGCCGCCGCCGGCCAAGGTCAAAAGAAAACGATGCCAGCCTCAGGCGGCTTCCAGCAGGGCAGGAAGCGGAGCGCGGGGTTGGATGGTCCGTGTCCGGGTGCCCCTCACTTCGCGCAGGCGCGAAAGAGTTCGCAAGTCGAACGAGGCTATGATCGCGATGACGTCCTGTCCGTCAATCGTGTGCTGCAACCCCAAAGGCGCCGGACGAAAATGCAGCTGAACCATTCGTAACAGCCAAATCGGGTTAGTCTCGATGATCAACTGCGAGATCCCGCATTCCAAACCCCATTCCACCGCGGCGCTCAGCAGCTGATTGGTGATCGGACAAACGGCTCGACCTTTTTCGCGGCGTTCTCGCGCGACGCAGAAACGGGTCCATTCCCAAATGTGGGCGCCGACTGGCCGTTCGACCTCGCAAAGCTCCGGCATGACTTCCGAAAGGAAATGCGGACGCGTCGACGGAAGCATGCGCTGATAGCCGAGCACTTGGCCCTGCTCGATGTAGAGCATATGCACCGCATGTTCGTTGTCGAATTGGTCGATCTCGCGCCCGTCCGGCTTGGCGAGTTCGGTCCAGCCCATTTCCTTGACAAACACTTGATGCCGCAAACGATAGGCTTGCTCCATCTCGTCGCGATAAAAAGACTCGTTGTCGGGAGTTACGATGTGTATCACTGACATTCTCCAGGTTAAGTTCTGGAAGATGCCATGTGTAACTTGCTCCAGGCATCCTCCCGCGCAGTGAGCTGAGAATGCCCGAACCAGGGAGGGTGCGGGTAGTACGTGTTCGCGTACCCTTACGCGATCAGCCCCCGGCGGATCGCTTCGGCGACTGCTTGCGTGCGGTTGATCACTCCGAGCTTCGCGCGGACCGACCGCATATGCTTATCGGCGCCATGCTCGGAAATGTTCATGACCTCGCCGATTTCCCAATCGCCTTTGCCTTCCGCCGCCCACTGCAAAGCTTCGCGCTCGCGCGCCGAGAGGATTATCGGCCTGTCCGGGACCTTTTCGTGCTTGAGCGCGACCGCGCGCGCTATCGCATAGCTCGCGATGAGCGTCAACATGCCTTGCGTATCAGGGCTCATGTCGGTGTGCAGTCCACCAGCCGAAAACCCGACAGTCTGCTTATCGAGGGTTTGGAGCGATAAGGCAAATCCTTCCTTCAAATTGAACTCGCTGGCTTCATCCAAAACGCGGCGCGCCTTCGGGTTATCCTGGACCAGCGGACCCAATTCGTTCCATCTGAACGGCTCTGGGGACGATATCAACCGGCGTATTGTAGGATCATAGGCCACGTAGCCACGTGAAGTATACCGATTTGCCCATTCCTCCGGCCAATGGTTGAGCAGCAATTGTCCCAGCTGCTCTCGGCGACTCGCGTGAGGCCCTGGGATTGTGCTGGCAACCATATGTTCGACGCCGAATGGCGCGACATGGCGCATCACCTGGGCCGAAACATCCTCGAGGTTGCGCGCGCGGTCGAGGTCCCGAATGAACGCGAGCGTCTGGTTCAGAGAATGACGAAAAGCGCGTGTGGGCACGATCCCCCTCGCTTAAAATGCGCCCCGGCGCGGGCGCCGTCCACAAATAACGGCTTGTCCCAGAGCGCGCCGGCCGGGGACTTGGGAAAGAAAGAGTAACGCTTGATCGTAGTCGCTAACATATACCTAATTGTTATGCAAGTGCCTAAATATTTTTCGAGCGCGAAACCGGCGCGGCCCCCGGCATATTCCTAAATCGCTAACGACTTGGTAATAGGGAAAGATTCGCATGGATTTCGAAAGGAAAGGCTCTAGGAACAAGCAGGAATTGACGTATTATGCACTTCCAAGGATTTAGAGCCTGTTTCAAACGCCATGGCACCACCGTCAGCCCTCATCCAGAGGAGGCCTAAAAGGCCGTCTCGAAGGACGAGGGCGCGCCGAAGCGCACTGGATTCATCCTTCGAGACGCCACTTCGTGGCTCCTCAGGATGAGGGCGAGACTTTTGAGGCACGTTCTTAAGTATGAAAAAAAACCTGCAGGAATACGTAGAAATGGCCGTTTTATTGCCGCCAAAACCTGCGGGTTGGGCGTTCGAGTCCCTCCTCTCCCGCCACGCTTGAATGCCGGCGCGCCCCAGGCTTCACGAACAGATCGCCTTGCCGCATTTTTTCATATTGGCGACATTGGCTTCCAATTCGTCGTAGCCCACGGCGCCGACGACGACGTCCTCGCCGATCACATAGGTGGGCGTGCCGGTCACCTGAAGCGATTTGGCGAGCTTGCCGGATTCCTCGATGCCCGCGGTTATCCCCGGCGCGGCGGCGTCCTTGGCCAATTTGTCCATATCGGCCCCGAGATCCTTGGCAACGGCAAGGGCTTCCGCCTTGCCGACAGGACCGCGCGAGCCGAGAAGCTTTTGGTGAAATTCCCAGAATTTTTGGCCCTGGAATTGACGCAGGAACGCGTCGGCGATCTTCGCCGCCTCGACGGAACCCGGCGAGAGAATCGGAAAATCGCGCAAGACGACACGGAGATCCGGGTTATCCTTCATGAGCCGCGCAAGATCGCTCAAGGCGCGTTTGCAATAACCGCAATTATAATCGAAAAACTCGACCAGCGTGATCTTGCCCCCTGGATCGCCGATCACCGCCTGATTGGCCCCGCTAAACAGCGCGCCGGAAGGATCCGATACGACTTTTTCGCGGGCCTTTGTCTCGGCGGCCTTGTCCCGCGCGTCGAGCACGCCGATCGCCTCGCGCAGAATTTCAGGTTTCTGTAATAAATAATCCTTGATAATCGCCTCTATCTCGGCTTTTTGGCCCGATGAAAAGCTTTCCGCGTGCGCTGGAGAGAAAGCCAGCGCGAGAAAGGCGAGCGCCAGTGCCGCCAAGCCAGCTCCACGATCGCCGCCGTGACGATAAACGCCATGGCAATAACGGCCAAAGTGCAAGCCCGAAACCGCGTGACTTCGCCAAAACATGAATTATCCTCCTGAATTACGTCCGGCATCTTAATGCACCTCCGGACATATGGAAACATCCTGGCGCTCGAAACCAACCCCGGCCGGCTCTTATTGGCCGCCAATTCGAAAGTATAGGGCGCTGTGCAACGCGGCGTATTTTGGCGCGAAGCGGCCGGAAAGACCGGGAATATGACAAAAGACTCATTTATGGCGGACCTTGCGCTGTCGAGGATCCCTCTGTCCCTCAGGTCCAATGTCGCGCCTTTCATGGCCTTGGATATGCTCGCCGGCGCCACCCGCCGGGAGCGCGAAGGGCAAGACATTGTTCATCTCGAAATAGGCGAGCCCGGCGCGCCGCCGCCACGCGTCGTGCGGGAAGCCGCCATCTCCGCGCTCGATGGGCGCCGGGTCGGCTACACCGAGGCGCTCGGCCGCCCAAGCCTGCGCGCCCGGATCGCGCGGCATTACCGCGACACCCATGGCGTCGAGGTGCCGCCCGAGCGAATAGCCGTCACGACCGGTTCGTCGGGCGGCTTCGCTCTGGCGTTCCTCACCCTTTTCGATGCGGGCGCGCGCGTGGCGGTCACCGCGCCGGGCTATCCGGCGTATCGCAACATTCTGGAGGCTTTTGGCATCGAGACGGTAACTATTGAGACCGCGCGGGCAAACCGCTTCATCGCGACCGCGGAAATGATCGAGGCCGAGCACATAAAAAACGAGCTCGACGGAATCTTGCTGATGAGTCCGGCCAATCCGACCGGGGCAATGATGAGCCGCGAAGCCTTGCGAGACGTTTGCGAGACTTGCGACCGGCTTGGCATCGCGTTCATTTCCGACGAGGTTTATCATGGCCTGACTTACGGCGAGGCGGCGGAGACGGCGCTCAAATTTTCGTCCCAGGCCGTTGTCGCAAACTCCTTCTCCAAATATTTCTGCATGACCGGCTGGCGCATCGGCTGGCTGGTGCTTCCCGCGCATCTCATCCGTCCAATCGAACGCTTGCAGCAAAGCCTGTCCATCTCGGTCCCTTTTTTAAGCCAGATCGGCGCGGAAGTTGTTTTCGACGCGCAAGACGAGCTCGAAGCCGTGCGCGCGGGCTATGCCGGAAACCGCGCAATCCTTCTGAATGAATTGCCCGGCATGGGGTTTGATGTTTCTGCCGCCGATGGCGCGTTTTATCTCTACGTCGATATTTCGCGGTTTAGCGGCGACTCGCTTGATTTTTGCGCCAAGCTGCTCGACGCGACAGGGGTCGGGACGACGCCAGGAGTCGATTTCGACCGGGTTCGCGGCAAGTCGGCGGCGCGGCTGTCTTTTGCCGGACCGCAACGCGATATCGTCGAGGCGATGCGGCGC
>JBATYB010000024.1:0-11352 GCA_049673825.1 Methylocella sp.
GCTGATGCAAACGCGGCGTCCGGCAACAGCGATCGCGCGCGAACCTTCGACCGTTCTGCGGATTTCGCGGGAGCTTTTCCGGCGTGTCCTGCATGAGTTTCCAGACACCGCGGAACGGTTGCGGCAATCCCTGCGGGCAAGGCTCCTTCAATTCACCGGCGAACTTGGCTCCGTGCGCCGCCGAAGACTTACCCCCGAGGCCGACGAAGAAGCTGAATGACATAAACCCAAGGTTTCGTTACCGCCCCGGCGGTTTGAATGCCTTGCTGAGGGCCCCGGCTGATTTAAACGCCTTCATGGCATCCTTGGCGGTCATCGCGAGCGATGTCCTTAGGTGGGAAATCCCGCCCGACGCCGCCCCCGCGATCAGCGCGGAAGCCATCACCTCTTCGCTCGGCGCTTCGGCGACCGAGAGGAAATCATACTCGCCGAAAGTGAAATAGTGGGCAAGCAGCTTGGCCCCCGCCTTTTCCAAGAGGTCCGCGATGGCCTTCTCCCGGTTTTCGGGATTGGCCACCATGCCCTTGACCGCATCGGGCGTGTACCGGCCCTGGGTGATATAGATTGCCATGAGTTCCTCCCTTTCCTGTTCATGCATTCCGCGGATCGCGCAAATGTAATTAGTCGCGGATTGACGGTTTGGTAGTGGCACGGAACCAGGATTGGTTCCTCCCGGCAAGCCACGGAAGGGCCGCCGGATCAGCAATGGCGCACAAAACCGTGGCGGCGAATGCGGCGATGGCGCATCCGGTGTCACGCCAAGGGAAGGGTTAATGGCAACGCGACGCTGCTGAGGGTGCAATTGAGTTGCTTAGTCACACTTTAGGTGGCATAAAGTGTGACTAAGCGTCTTAGTCACACCCGGAGTACCCAATGGATTCGTCTGCTTTTTCAAATCCGGCTGGGAACCTAGCCTCTACTATTCAAGCTCAAAAGGCCTTTATCCCTTCGCGCCTTCCGCCAAAACTCGATCTGAGTTCCATGCAGCAAAATTTGTCAACTGCCGACCAAAAATTAGGGGAGCTTCGCGGGGTTGGGCGCTACTTGTCCAACCCCTATCTTTTGATCCGACCGCTTCAGCGTAAGGAAGCGATTGCCTCCTCAAACATTGAAGGAACTTACACATCCCTTCCAGAACTATTGCTGCTTGAATCGGGGGCCGAAGATCGCAAGAAAAACACAGATACTCAAGAGGTTCTTAATTATGTTCGGGCTCTGCAAGACGGTATAGAACTTCTATCAGAAATTCCGATTTCGAACCGTCTAATAATGGAGATTCACAAAAAGCTTCTTTATAGACTACCAAAAACCAGGACGGGATATTACGAACCGGGGGAGTACAGGAAACAACAAAATTTCATTGGCTCTTCTAAAGACGTGTCGAAATCTAGATTCAATCCACCGCCTCCGCCGGTCCATATTGATTGTATGCGCGACCTTGAGATTTTCATAAATCTCGACGATATGGCTGGATTGCCGCCTTTGGTATTTATTGCTTTGATACACTACCAATTTGAAACAATACATCCGTTTCCGGACGGTAATGGCCGCGTGGGACGAATACTTATCCCGCTCATCCTACGATCAAGAAACGTAATGGACCAGCCGCTTCTATACATGAGCCAATATTTTGAGGACAATCGTGATGAATATATTAAGTTAATGTTTGAGGTATCTTCTAAATGTAGATGGGCGGAGTGGATATCTTTTTTCTTAAATGGAGTCGGCGAATCTTGTGAAAAGACAATTGTTACTATACATAAAGTTAGAGAACTTCGTGAACTGTATAAAGGAAAATGCCATCTGGCTCGATCCTCGGCTCTTTTATTGGCGATTATTGATGAGATATTCGACAAACTGTATGTTACGGTTCCGGCCATCCAGAATTTGACCGAAACAAGTTACACCGCGGCAAGGAATAACATTGCAAAGCTAGTCGAGCACGGAATTCTGAAAGAATTCGTTCATTCCGGCCGCATGAAATTCTATGTCGCGACGGAACTCATGAGCCTATTCGAAAGTTAGTGGCCCCCTCGCTGGTCGGTGGCGCATGTGCCAAACCGCCGCACAGCACTTGTACTGATGCCCTCGCCCGCGCGGCTGCCCTTGCGGCCGTCATGCCGCAGCGCGCCCAAGGGGAATCGAACTCCTGTTTTCGCCGTGAAAGGGGCGCAACGCCCGGATTTCCGCATTTCCGCGAACGATCACGGACACCACATCCACTGTAATTGCACCATTTCCTGTCCTCGCTTGTTCGCGATGGTTCGCCTGCATCATTTCCGTATATTTTCCGTGCGGGGTCGTTCCATGGCCCGGACCGTCAAAAACGCCAAAATCGACAGCCGTTCCGCGCCACGCGTGCCGCGGTCAAGGATCCGGACGCCGTTTGGGCGCGCCGATCGACGGCAAACCGCATTTTGACGATTCTAAAGGCGGCGTTGAACCACGCTTTTCGAACCACGATTTTCGTGAAGGCAAGGTGGTCTTGGCAGAACCCTGGCACAAGGTGAAGCCGTTCCGCGAAGCGGACGCCGCGGTTATTAAGTATCTCTCCGCCGCCGAATGCGTCCGGCCGGCCAACTCCTGCCATCGCCCCTTTCGTGATCTGGCTCGCGGTGCGCTGGTGACCGGTTGCCGCTACGACGAACTAATCCGGATGCGCGTTGCCGGCTTTAAGCCATCGGCCGGGACGGTCACGGTCCGGCTCTCGAAAGCCGGGAAGCCTCGCCACATTGTCCTTGCCGGCGAAGGCCGACCCTCGTTGAGCAATTGACCGCCGGACGTGCGCCGCAAGACCTGATTTTCAGGCGAGATGATGGCGGCCCTTGGGAGACGAGCCACCAGTGGAGGCCCCTTGCCGACGCGTCGGCGATTGCGAAGATAGACCTGCTCGCGACGTTCCATATACTCAGGCACGCTTACGCAAGCGCGCTAGCGATGAAGGGCGTTCCCAGGGGTGTGATTGCCGCGCAGCTCGGTCATAGCGACACGCGGACAACGGAAAAGCACTATGCGCATGTTGCACCGTCTTATGTCGCTGACATGGTCCGCGCCGCCCTCCCAACTATCGGGATAACCGGTAAAACCAACGGGGTTGGCTTTCGGCCGAAAGCGGCGGGGTAGATCATTCCGAGCTGCACGCGCCGGTAGTAGGCCAAGGAGCGGTGGCAAAGTGCGGCTGCGTGGCGATGAGGGAGACCGGGTTTTGTGCAATTTGTATTCGTTGACGAAAGGCCAGCAGGCGATCCGCGAATTGGCGGGCGCCATGAGCGACAGGACGGGGAATCTCCCGCCTTTCCCTGGCATCTTCCCGGATTACGCCGCTCCGATCGTGCGCAATCAACCCGGCGGCCGAGAGCTAACCCTAGCGCGCTGGGGCATGCCATCACCGGTGTTCGCTCTCAAGGGGAAGAAGTCCGATCCGGGTATCACCAATGTTCGTAATGTGAAATCCCCGCACTGGAGACGCTGGCTTGGGGTCGAGAGCCGGTGTGTCGTACCCTTCACCAGCTTCTCCGAGAACGAGGCGCTGCCGGATGGCACGCACCCTCCAGTCTGGTTCGCATTCGACGAGACAAGGCCACTCGCTTTCTTTGCGGGCATCTGGACACGCTGGACCTCCGTCCGAAAGGTGAAGGAAGGCGAGACGGCGAACGACATTTTCGCGTTCCTCACAACCGGGCCAAACAAGGTGATAGGAGCCATCCACGCCAAAGCGATGCCCGTCATCTTGACGACGCGCGAGGAAATCGACACCTGGATGACGGCTCCGCCCGGGGAAGCGCTGAAGCTTCAGCGGCCTTTGTCCGGCGACGCTTTGATGATCGTCGCCCGTGGCGGGAAGAAAGACGAGGGAGGCCTCGCGGCCTGATCGTCATGCTCGCGCCGGATGCGGTGTGAACGCCGAAGCAAAAGCCGGCCAGCGGGCCGATGGGAAGGAAAAGGACTCGTGCCGTGAAAGGCCACGTTGATATCGGTTTCGCCGCGGCCAAACGCGACGGTCGACCCCAATCCGCTGGTGGGCCTGCCTACGCGTTCCGGCCTGCCGCGCTACCGGATCTCCCCCTCCTGCGGCACTGGTTGCGGACGCCCGAGGTCGTGCGATGGTGGGGCAATGCCGAGGAGCAGGCCGTGCTGCTTCGGGAAGATATGGACGAGCCGCGCATGGTCATGCGGATCGTCTCTTTTGAAGGCCGTCCCTTCGCGTATGCGCAGGACTACGCCGTCCACGTCTGGCCGCAGCCGCATTTTGCCCATCTGCCGCCAGGATCGCGAGCGATCGACTCGTTCATTGGCGAACCGGACATGATCGGCCGGGGCCACGGCTCCACTTACTTGAAGCTGCTGGCCGAACGGCTCAGGGCCGGCGGCGCGCCAGTCGTGGCCATCGATCCTGACGTGGACAACCTCCGCGCCCGCCGGTCCTATGAGAAGGCGGGCTTTCGCGGCGAAACCGTCGTCGAGAGGGGCGAGGGGCCTGCGATCCTGATGATATTCGACGGCTAACTCGCGAAAGTTCGCATCTTTCATGGAAACGAGTCTAGCGGGCGAAAGCCAGCCTCGCGTAATCATCAAAGATCGTTATTGGCGCACGAGCGTCATTCGCGCGGCGCTGGCGAATGAACGCTTCCCACCCATTGCTGAAATTCAAACTGGGACGATTGGCATGGCAGTGTGCAAGAAGCACAGCGCGCGCGAGCAGCTGCCTATGGTGGCGAGAGGAGTGCGCCCGCCTCCCCTTGAGCATATATCTTCAGGGCGTTCTCGCAATCCGCGCAAAATCCACCATTCTACGAACCAATCAAGAACACTATCGCTGTCTCGCACAACTTCGCCGCGCTCGCATGCTCCGCGTTCACCGGTTTGACGGGACAATTGCCCAGTTAACGTTACCCCGGCGGCACTTACCGGATGCTCGCCAAGGCGGAGAACGGCGGTCTTGGATTATCCGGATTTCGGTAGGTTTCCCATTTCGATCGAACCTGACGGCGGCGGCCTTGTCCGGGGAATGGTTATTTGCGGACGTCGCCTTAGGCCCGAGGCAGGTGCTTCTGCCATCCCTCGAGCTGCGGGTCCTGACCCAATCTCGATCAGGGGCTCGTTTCCAGAGCCGCTTCAACTCCGCAGGACGACACAAGCTCCGCCTGCGCGGAGGATCTTTTCGCAAATTGCGTCAGCTGCCGCACGCGAGGGCGCGGGTGCGCGTACCTGATAGTATGGAGCGAAGCCGCGGCTGGGCACGCGACCGCCGATGACCATGGGTTCGATCTTGCCGATAATGGCGGAATAGTTGCTCCGGGCGCGGGTGTAAGCGGCCAGCGCCGCCGCCTTCGAAAAACTGCCGGCGAGCTGGACGCCCCAAGGCGCAAAGAGCGCCGAGGCGGCAACGGAGCGAGGTTCTGAGCGGCGAATGGCGGCCGTCGCTTGCAAACAGGATAGCTTCGAGGATATCGCGCTGCCGGTTACCGTTTCCGCCGCGGCGTCGCCGATCCAGTCTTCAACCGGAAGTCGCGTGATGGTCAGAACGTAGTCCCGGGTCTCGGCCGGCAAATTGCCGTGGCCGGCGAGCCAGTTCGCAACACGGGCAGGGCCGGCATTGTAGGCGGCGGCGGCCAGTCCAAGATTGCCGAAACGCTGCTTGAGGCCGGCGAGAAGGCCGGCGGATTTTGGTATTGCTTCTTCGGGATCGAACGGATTGGCAAGGCCACGCTCATCAGCCGTCTTCGGCATGAATTGCGCGATGCCTTGCGCGCCGGCTGGACTGATCGTGTCGGGTCGAAAGCTGCTTTCCTGCCATATCAGCCGCGTCAGGAACGCGACCGGCAGACTCTGAGCTCGAGCCGACGATTCGATAAGGCGGCAGACGGAAGTTTCGATCGATTCAACCTTGCCCGTCACCGCGCTTTCTGATCCCGCCAGCGCAGAGCTGCCGCAAAACAGGGCGAGCAAGCCCAAGGATCGAAGGGTCGAGCGCTCCAGCATTGAGATTTCTCAACACGCTTTCCATTACGCGAGAAGCAGCGTTATGTCTCCAATGAGACCTTACGCTAAGCTCGTCCACTTGTGGCAGCAAGACTGTCGGGTCGAAATGGTCGAGCATAAGTTTGCTGCCGGCGCAACTTCGTCATTCACGCCGCGCTGGCGAATGACCGCTTTCCGCCTTTTGCGGAAATCCACACATGCGACACTACCCGCCATCCGTCGTAAGCCTGATCCACTCCGCCGCCTTGCCCCGCGTTCACCGCCCCGGTCGCGCCAGCCTCTCGGCGTCGCGCAGTGTTGCGCCAGCCTCACACCAGCTTTTCGTCATACGCTGGGCGAGATTTCGTCGAAGTTTTGACGAAGTGCCGAGTCCAATATCTCTCGCGCTATGACGTCCGCTTTGTTGATCCGCGGAGATATTGAAGCAACGGGGCAATAGCAATGATCCATTCGTCACGCCGGGATCGCAAGACCAAGGCAATTGCCGAAGCGTTGGCAATGATCGCTGACGCTCGCCCTGAACTCGATCCACATCGGCCGCGTCCCGTCCGCGAGACGGACGAATGGTGGTGGGAGAGCGCCACCGAATTTTACGCCGCGCTGGACCGCTATGCAGGGCACGCTACGGAAATAAAGAGAGAGAATCGACGGCCTCCTGCCGCGCCAGCCGCTCGGCCCGCGCCGTGTTGCACCAATCCCACACCGGCTATCTATTTATCCTCCGGGCGAGACTTTGTCGAAGTTTTGACGGAATGCCGAGTCCATCTCGAGCGCGGTAAGAATCACATTGTTGCCGCGAGAGCGTGAAGCAACAGGACGACGGGTTCCGCATAAGCCCGATAAGTGGCCTTCCGGTTAACCCCGTCGCAAGCTTGCCACAGAAAACATCAGGGGATTCCCTCATGTCCACTTTGCCGTCAATAATCGTTCTCGTGATAACTGCTCTGCTTGTTTTTCGCCGCGAGCTCACCACCCGTCCGTCCGCGCCAGCTTCGAAGCCGGCGCCCGGCGCCAAGCAGCGTCCCTTGCGTCAATCCAAGATGGGAGTTCGTCCGCGAGCTTGATGGCCCCCCACAACACGCCTTGCTGAACTTATCCGCCCCCGCCGCTTTGCGATGCGCCACGGCTGAGCATCACCCAAGCGCGGGCAATTCGGATATTCCCGCTGGATGCCAAGTCCAGCGGGGGAGGGGGCGCTGATGCCGCCTTCAGAAGCCCCGGGCTTTCTATAGGCCCCGGCATCCGGTAATGTTTCGGTTCGAATTTCTGCTTCCGGCCCTTTGCTGAAGTCCGGCTCGGAGTTCTCGATGAGAGGAGGTGGCGCTTCTCGTCGGTTCACGGCATTTCACTACTCGACGGTTTTTGGATGCTAAGCAGAAATCATCGAAACGGCGCAAATAGCCTTGGTATGATAGGCGCTTGCCGGTCGCCGAGAATCTATACCGCCATGAATTTTTCGGAATAAAATGTGCGCGCGGCGGCTAGGCTAGCTACCGAACGCGCGGCTCCGCGCCGCGCTGCCGCCCCGCGACCGTTTCGCGGATGCCCGGGCGGAGGGCGCACGCCTTGTCTATCCTGTTTCGCGGAAGCCGTGGCTTAGCTGGCGCTAATCGGCGCGGCTCGTGGCGGAGCCGATGGGTCATATTCGCCTCGGGACGCTTCCGAAACCGCATAAGTGGGAGCACGTCCCCATCCTCATCTCGGCGGGAGCTGATGTCGGACGAATCGCCGCCGCTCCTGGAGATCGTCGGAGCGTTCACGAACGCGGTTGATCGCAAAGTTCGCACACGCGGCAATCGAAGCGATCTCGGCGAGATGGCGCAACATGCTGCTGCCGAAACGCCGACAACGTTAGCCGGCCGCGAATTACCGAGCCTCTTTGGACCAACCGCTGGTGACGTCCAACAATCCTTTGCCGAGCTCGGCTCGCCGGATCGGTGCAGCGTCCTCGCGCGCGATTTCAGCTGCTTGCCGCCCGCAATGCCGCCATGGAATGCTGTCGGCGCGCGATGATTGGCGAGCAGACGTTTGAAGGGCGACGCGAGAACTTGAGCCATGTGAACAAGCTTTCTCGGACGTACACCGTGTTGCTCGACGCGCTGAACCGTCATCGCGGCAAGGGCCAGCAGAAGGTCACGGTGGAGCACGTCCACGTGCATTCGGGCGGCCAGGCTGCCGTCGGCATGGTCGAGACCCCGGGGGGAGGGACTCCTTCGAAATCAGAAGACCGGCACCATGCAAAACAAATTGCCCCTGCACCTCAGACGCCGATGTGGAGCGCGGACAAGGAGTGGGAGCCGCTGCCGGTCACCAGCAATGCCGAACGGCCGTTGCCGACTGCACGGGGGAATGTCGCTAGGCGCTCCGAAGGGTAATAAGAACGCTTTAAAGCACGGACGCTGCGCGGCCGGGGAGATTGCAATCCGGCGCGAGATCGCGGCGCTCTTGCAGACGATGAGAGCCCTTGCGAGAGCTATCGAGGAGGGGGAATAAATCTGCCGGTTGTCGGAAGCCTGTCCACTGACGCGGATGGCCGCTTCGCGACCATCGCGTGCTTCCAGTTTGAAGCCCGCGGATCATCGCTGCGATCAAGTCATCGTAATCATGCAGCCGACACATGAGATTTGTTTCAGGTACGTCCTTGTTCAGTTTTGTAAGAAGGTGACTTTTCCACTTTTCACTCAATCCCATTGCACCCAGCCTGTCCGCGACGCTGTCGTAAAACTCGTTCGGTAGCTCCGGAGAGATTGCGCGGAGCCGGTGCATTTCATCCGAATTAATACCAAAGCCCGCTTCGACAAGCGCGAATAATTTGCTTAGCCAAGTCGTGAACTCTAGCGACATAGCGGGCAAATTCCGGAGCGTCGCGATCTCTGCATGAAGCCGGTTTAGCTTATATTCGATGCTGGAATGATCGCTCGCCAATCAGCCGGCCTTTCGGACGGATCTGTCCTCATTCCGAAAAGTCTTGTGATGTCCAACTAGCTTTCGCTCGTGAATACGGACGTGTTGCTCAGGATCGAGCACGGCGAATCCGATGCGCTGCGCTTTGCGGCCGTAGCTTTCCAGGATTGAGATCGTGAGTGCTGCGTCGTCTGGATCAACCACATAACAGAATCCAATGCCCATGTTAAAAACTGCAAACATTTCGCTGTCATCAACATTCGCATGCTGCTGAATGAGCGTGAAGATCGGATGGGGCTCGATAAGGTGGTCGATTTCGAAACCCATTTTGGCGTCGACTCGCGCTAAGTTGAGTAGGCCATCGCTCGTGATATTTATGAGTGCTTTCACTCCTTTGACCCGCCGTAAAATTTCCATGGCTTCGCGAACGTAGATGTCCGTTGGGCGCAGCAGCTCTTCGCCGAGAGTTGCCCCAAGCTCGTCGAACGTTTGATCAATGGCGTAGTTATGATTTTCAAAAAAAGCTTTGCGCGCTAAAGAGAGGCCGTTACTGTGAACACCACTGCTTCGCACACCTATGATCACGTCCCCCTCGGCAACATCCTTGCCGGAAATAACTTTGTCGAGGTCCACGCGACCAACCGCCATTCCCACCAAATCAAAGCCCTTCACGATATCTTTAAGCTGCGCAGTCTCACCCCCCGAAATTGAAATCTCGGCCATGTCGGCACCCTTACAGAGGCCGACACCGATGGCATCGAGCATTGTGGCGTCTGCGTGTTCGATAGCAATGTAATCAACGAAAGAAACGGGCTTTGCGCCGACGCAGATCATGTCGTTTACGTTCATTGCGACGCAATCGATTCCGATCGTATCGTACTTCCTCATTTCCGTCGCGATGATCGTCTTGGACCCGACACCGTCGGTGCATAGGGCGATGCCGACGCCATCCATCTCGATGACATTTGCAAAAAAGCCGATCGGGAGCACAACCCGGCCCGTTCCGCGCTTAGGCCACGTGCCCTGAACCCGCCTGATGATATGGTTCAGCCCCGCATCCGCTTCGGCGGTATCGACGCCGGTCTGTTTGTACACGTCCTGTCGCACGTCCGCAGTCCTATTTTCCGCCGACTCGAAACTCGCCTTTGAGAACGTTACCACGTCACCGCTGTTGGCCATAATCATCTAGCCCCGTTTGCTTGGGCGATTGGGCCTGTCCGAGGTTGGCACGTCGGCTGGCGCATGCCGTTCCAGGAACTCGATGACCGCGAGTTTCACCATCCGCGCGACTGAACTATCTTGTTGGTCCGCTAACGTCGTAAGCCGCTCATGGTCGCCGGGTTCCAAGCGGGAATGGATTGGGACGGGAGGCAGCTTATTTCGCGGCCGGCGAATCATGCTGGATTTTGATTCATTTTGGTTCATTTATCAACCATATATGGGACCTTGGCCAGGATGCCCCCCGAAATGTTGCGGACTCGCGCGTGCGGCACGTTGATTTCCGGGACGAACACTCCTGCGAACTCGGGCTTGAGAAGTATGTGCAGCGGATTGAAAGTCTCTTCTTGTTGGCAATCATGCCGGACGCATCGCGGGGCGAGACCCCCTTGCTTCCGCTTCTCAATCGAACGACGCCGATCGGCTCAACCGCGGATGTTGCCTTCAACACCACGCGGGCCTGCTACGTCACCGAATTCAGTCAAATCAACATGGTCGTGGGCGACACCGCGGCAGGGGAGCGGTCCGCCGCGTTCCGGCTCGCAATGGCGGCTTGGGGCTGACGATCCCTTACCAGTGGCACAACGTGGATCGCTGTTACGAGCCCGATTACCTCGTGCGCCTTGCGACTCCCGCGACCGGCGTAATAGAGCTAACCGCAGTGCTCGACATCAAGGGCATGCTGACGGAAGAGGACAAGGCAAAGCACGAGGCCGCCCGGCGGTGGGTCTGCTTCCCTCTGGAGCCGAAGCTTTGCGCGCGAACACCGTGGCGTCGGCCGGCATGACGCTTATTCAGCCGCTCCCACTCTTTAACTTGTTCTTGTATCTGTGATCGCCGGACAGCATCGCCGTCAACCGTCAGCGTTCGCGGGCAGCTTTTCCGCATATTTTCCGTACGAAAGAAAAGCGGGTGCCGGGAGCATGTCTAACTCATTGATTGCACTGGCGCGCCCAAGGGGAATCGAACCCCTGTTTTCGCCGTGAAAGGGCGACGTCCTAGACCGCTAGACGATGGGCGCGGAAGTTTCTAAGCGGCGGGCTCTTCCCTCGACCGCGCGGACATATAAAGGCCGCCGCCCGCGCGGGCAAGTTTACGCCAGGCGAAGCGGTTCGCAAGGCCCTGTCCGGGCTCAGCACATATGAGACGGAGAGGCATTCCGGTCTCGGCAGATTTGAAGATACTGGTTTGGGGTTTTGCCGTCGAGAGCGCCATGCGGCCTGAAGTGGTTGTAGAGATGCTGGAAGG